>NZ_PDNZ01000007.1:165000-194122 GCF_003182595.1 Prosthecochloris marina | reverse complement strand
GGCAACGAGGGATTTCAGAACATCAACTGGCAGATACCGAAAATCATAACAGGTAATGTTCCGGGGTTCGACACGCTGGCGACGAGCTTGATGAAAGAAACGTTCAAAAACAAAGGAGTCGCGACCATCGAGGAGCTGCGCGAGCTGTGTATCGATTGTGGGGTGAAGTTTATCGCGTGCCAGATGACGATGGATGTGTTTGGATTTTCGAAAGAAGACTTCATAGACGGCGTAGAGTTCGCGGGAGCTGCCATGTTTCTCGAGTACGCAGCCGACGCCGATATTCAGTTGTTCATCTGAGGTTTTGCAAAAAAAAACTCTCTTGGGAAGAATGATAAGATCACTTCATCGTTATATAAATATTTTGCATTTTACGATCGTTAATATTGATGGCTTTAAAGAATAAAGTACATCTGTCGATCAGAATAGCGTTGGATTTCAGTGGTAAAAAAAGAGGAAAGAGCACTACTTTTTGTGCTTGATGGAAGAAAAACAAAAATCTGGTTGCCTGATTTTTGCAATGTTTGACAATTGTTGCGAAATTCGGTAAAATTACATCTCATCTGATTTTTTTGTTTTTTTGTTCATCCCCTTTAAAAGGTATTTGCTTCGCAAGAGCCTCTGTAACATAAAAACAGAATCACATGTCGTTAGTCAATCCGCATGGTAAAGAAAAGGCTTTAAAGCCACTCTTATTGACTGGTGGGGAGTTACGAGAGGAACGGGAAAAAGCAAGATCCTTCAAGGAGGTGCGCATGTCTTCCCGTGAAACCGGCGATCTTATCATGCTTGGCATAGGAGGTTTTTCTCCACTGGAAGGATTTATGGGTCAGGGTGACTGGAAAGGTAGTGTCGACAGCTATACGATGGCTGACGGTACGTTCTGGCCGATTCCGATTACGCTTTCTACAAGCAGAGAGAAAGCGGACAGTTTGAGTGCCGGCGAGGAAGTCGCTCTTGTCGACGATGAGTCAGGTGAGCTTATGGGAAGCATGATTGTCGAGGAAAAGTATACGATTGACAAAGCTCATGAGTGCCGGGAGGTGTTCAAGACCGACGATACCGAGCATCCCGGTGTTCTGAAGGTGATGGAGCAAGGTGAAGTGAATCTCGGCGGTCCGGTGAAAGTTTTCAGTGAAGGGACTTTTCCTTCAGAATTTGAGGGTATCTACATGACCCCCGTTCAGACAAGGAAACTCTTTGAAGAAAACGGCTGGAGCACCGTCGCGGCTTTTCAGACAAGAAATCCCATGCATCGGTCCCACGAATACCTTGTGAAAATTGCAATTGAAATATGTGACGGTGTTTTAATTCACCAGCTTCTGGGTAAACTCAAGCCTGGTGATATTCCTGCCGACGTCAGAAAAGAGTGCATCAACGCTCTTATGGAAAACTACTTTGTGAAGGGTACCTGTATCCAGGCCGGTTATCCGCTCGATATGCGGTATGCCGGCCCGAGAGAAGCGCTTCTGCACGCGTTGTTCAGACAGAATTTCGGATGCAGCCATCTCATTGTCGGTAGGGATCATGCAGGGGTCGGTGACTTCTACGGTCCCTTCGATGCCCACCATATTTTTGATGAGATTCCGGAAGATGCGCTCGAAACCAAACCGCTGAAGATAGACTGGACATTTTACTGCTATAAATGTGACGGGATGGCTTCCATGAAGACATGTCCGCATGGTAAGGAAGACCGGTTGAGTGTCAGTGGTACCAGACTGAGAAAAATGCTTTCCGAAGGTGAAGCGGTTCCTGATCATTTCAGCCGTCCTGAAGTTCTAGAAATTCTCAAAGAATACTATGCAGGGCTCTCCGAGAAGGTTGACATTAAAGTGCACACTCATGCAGAAGGAAAGTAAGCGTTTCTGTTATTCCTTGCCGACGGCTGCTGTAGCCGGCCGGCAACAATGATTTTTCTTTGTAGTTATACTTCCAATGGCTTTGTAAATCGCAGGCATTGTCTGCAAATATTCGGTAAAGGAGGACCAATTATGCCGAGTTTTGTAATTAAGGAGAAATGTGACGGCTGTAAAGGGCAGGAAAGGACAGCATGTATGTATATCTGTCCCAATGACCTTATGAAGCTCGATGTCGACAGGATGCTGGCATGGAATCAGGAGCCTGACCAGTGCTGGGAATGTTACAACTGTGTGAAGATCTGTCCACAGCAGGCTATCGAGGTCAGGGGTTATGCAGATTTTGTGCCCCTTGGGGGAAACGTTATTCCCTTAAGAGGTACCGATGCAATCATGTGGACGATCAAATTCCGTAACGGTACGCTCAAAAGGTACAAGTTCCCGATCAGAACCACTGCAGAAGGTTCTGTTGATCTCTATACAGGCAAGCCGGAACCCGATTACGCCAACCTCAAGAAGCCGGGTTTCTTTAACATGCCGGAATATCCAACACTATAACACAATCAAAATTGGTTAAGGAGGAATCAATGGGAGTTGAAAAAAACGAATTTAAATATTGCGAGAAGCCGGAAGTTGTTACTGTAGATACGGATATTCTGCTTATTGGCGGTGGAATGGCTTGCTGCGGTGCTGCATATGAGGCTGGCAAATGGGCGACACCGAAAGGAATAAGGATCACCATGGTTGACAAGGCAGCGACCGACAGAAGCGGTGCTGTTGCGCAGGGGCTTTCAGCTATCAATACCTATTGTGGCGAAAACGATCCTGCGGATTATGTGAAATATGTCAGAAAAGACCTTATGGGCGTTATCCGGGAGGATCTTGTCTATGATCTCGGCAGGCACGTTGACAATTCAGTCCATCTTTTCGAAGAATGGGGGCTTCCGGTGTGGAAGCGCGCTGAGGACGGTTCCACTCAAGACGGTTCAAAACCTGCGCCGAAACTGACTGAAGGCGGTAAGCCCGTCAGGTCGGGAAGATGGCAGATCATGATCAACGGTGAATCCTACAAAGTTATCGTTGCCGAAGCTGCAAAAAAGGCCCTTGAATATAACAGAAAAGAGACCGGTGTCGATCAGAACCATTTTGAAAGGGTTTTCATCAGTGAGCTGATTCATGATAAAAACGATCCTAACAGAGTCGCCGGTGCTATCGGTTTCAGTGTAAGGGAAAACAAGGTTTACGTCTTTACCGCAAAAACCATGTTGCTTGCCTGCGGTGGCGCGGTTAACGTTTACAGACCTCGTTCGACTGCCGAAGGCCAGGGCCGTGCATGGTATCCTGTCTGGAACGCCGGTACCACATATGCATTGGCTGCTCAGGCCGGTGCCGAACTGGTTCTTATGGAAAACAGGTTTGTGCCTGCTCGATTCAAGGATGGATACGGTCCTGTTGGTGCATGGTTCCTGTTCTTCAAGTGTAAGGCGACCAACTCTCTCGGAGAAGACTACTGCTCTACGAACCTCGGAGCGGCAAATAAAGATTTCGGAAAATATGCCGAAGATCCTCATCAGCTCACGACAGCAATGAGAAACCATATGATGATGATCGACATGAAAGCCGGCAAAGGACCTATTCTGATGCGTACCCATGAGGCTATGCAGGCTCTGGGTGAGACCATGACACCGAAACAGATGAAGCACCTCGAAGCCGAGGCATGGGAAGATTTTCTCGATATGTGTATCGGTCAGGCCGTTGTCTGGGCGGGTAACAACATCGAGCCGGACAAACTTCCGTCCGAGCTGATGCCGACCGAGCCGTATCTTCTCGGTTCACATGCAGGCTGTGCTGGAATCTGGGTGAGTGGTCCTGGCGATGTTGCCGGTATTCCGGATGAATGGCACTGGGGCTATAACAGAATGACCACTGTCGACGGTCTTTTTACTGCAGGTGACGGTGTTGGTGCTTCAGGGCACAAGTTCTCTTCGGGTTCTCATGCTGAAGGGCGAATTGCCGGAAAGGCAATGACAGCTTACTGCCTGGACCATGCCGATTACAAACCGGAGCTTGGCAGGGATGTCGATGAGGTTATTGCTGAAATCTATCTGCCGATGGAGGTTTTCGGTAAAAACAAGGATTACAGCACCGATACCGAGGTCAATCCGAACTATATCAAGCCGAAAATGTTTCAGGCAAGGCTCCAGAAGATCATGGACGAGTATGTGGCCGGTGTATCTACCTGGTATACCACAAGTAAGACCATGCTCGAGAAAGGACTGGAGCACCTTACCTTGCTCAAGGAGGATGCTGAAAAAATGGCAGCTGAAGATCTTCATGAACTGATGAGATGCTGGGAGAACTATCATCGTCTGATGGCCGGTGAAGCGCATGCGCAGCACATTCTGTTCAGGGAAGATACACGCTACCCGGGCTACTATTTCAGGGCTGATCATTTCTATGTCGATGATGAGAACTGGAGGTGCTTCACCATTTCCAAGTATGACAGGGATTCTCATACATGGAGCCTCTCGAAGAGGGATTACGTCCAGGTTGTGCCGGATTAGTCCGTGACATTTGTGACGTAGCCCGAAGAATATCCCCGAGGTTCGGCCTCGGGGATTACTTTATTTGCAGAAATACAATGCATGAAGAGAGACTAAGAAGTTTACGATTCCTGTTCAAAGATTATCAGTGTTTATCCGCAGAGGAGAATCATGTCAGTTGAAACTGTTTTAATTGTCGGAGGTGGTATAAGCGGGATCACCGCTGCGGTTGAAGCCGCAGAGGTTGGCTACAATACGATTATTGTTGAGAAGAACCCTTACCTCGGAGGAAGGGTCGCTCAGTTGAACAAGTATTTCCCCAAGCTTTGTCCGCCCTACTGTGGTCTGGAGATGAACTTCAGACGAATCAAGCCAAATCCCAAAATAACCGTTTATACGATGACCCGGGTCGAGGAGGTAAGCGGGGATGAGGGAAACTACAAGGTCAGGCTCAAAGTGAGCCCAAGATATGTCAATGAAAAATGTACTGCATGCGATGCCTGCGCCGAAGTATGCCCGGTCGAGACGCCGAATGATTTTAATTTCGGGATGGACAAGACCAAGGCGATACATCTGCCGCATGAAATGGCATATCCCATGAGGTACGTCGTTGACAGGGAGGCATGTACCGATTCATCCTGTGACAAATGTGTCGAGGCATGCAAATATGATGCGATAGACTTAAACATGGAGCCCGAAACCGTTGAGTTGAACGTTGGCAGTATTGTTTACGCAACCGGCTGGAATCCTTATGATGCCTCGAAAATGGATAATCTGAGGTACGGTCAGGTGAAAAACGTCATTACCAACATGATGATGGAGCGACTTGCTTCTCCGAACGGTCCGACAAAAGGAAAGATTCTGAGACCTTCGGATAACAAGGAGGCCAAGAAAGTTGTTTTTGTGCAGTGTGCCGGATCCAGAGATGAAGAGCACTTGAACTACTGCTCTGCAATTTGTTGCATGGCTTCTCTCAAACAGGCAACCTATGTCAGGGAACAGTATCCTGATTCACAGGTTGTCGTCGCATACATCGATCTGAGAACCCCCGGTAAATATGAGGATTTTCTCAACAGGGTGAAGTCGGACGAAAGTATAAAACTGATGAAAGGCAAGATCGCCAAAATAGAGGAAGATCCGGCAACTGGCGGTGTCATCGTTACTTCCGAAGATGTGGAAGGCGGAGAAAAGATCTATGAAAAAGCAGATATGGTGGTTTTGGCTACCGGTATGGCCGCTGCTGTTTCCGAGAACGCTTCGCTGAATTTCGAGGAGAACGGGTTTATCGTTACGGGTAAATCTCCCGGTGTTTATTCTACAGGCGTGGCTAAAAGGCCCTCAGATGTTACCACATCCATACAGGATGCCACAGGCGTGGCATTGAAAAGCATTCAAAGTCTTGTGAGGAGTTAAACTATGGCTGACGAAAAGAAAATAGGAGTGTATCTCTGCAGTGACTGCGGTATTGGAGAGGCTCTGGACATTGAAGAACTCGAAAAGGTCGCGTCCAGTGAGTTCAGGGTGCCCGTATGCAAGACGCATCCGTTCCTTTGCAGCAGAGACGGTGTACAGGTTATCAAGGATGATATAAACAACGGTGATGTCAACAAGATCGTCATTGCTGCTTGTTCGCCGAGAGTGAACAGCGATGTGTTTGATTTCGATCCTCTGAAAAACGTTGTCGAGAGGGTGAATCTCCGGGAGCAGGTTGTCTGGACACAGCCTTCGGATGAGGCGTCCAGAGAATCGACCCAGATGATGGCTGCCGATTATCTGAGAATGGGAATTACACGAGCTGAAAAAGCTGAGCTGCCCGACCCTAAGATAGCCGATGTCAATCGGACCGTTCTTGTTGTTGGCGGTGGCGTTACCGGCCTGACAGCGGCCCTTGAAGCGTCGCAGGCCGGCTATAAAACGGTTTTGGTTGAAAAAGCTGAAGAACTGGGAGGATGGGCTAAAAAGATGTATCGGGTTTTTCCGACCAAACCGCCGTTTGCCGAGCTCGAACAGCCTACTGTTTCATCCAAGATCGATGCTGCTCAAAACGACAAGAATATCACCATACATACCCGCGCTACAATTTCCTCAATCGAAGGAGGGCCCGGCGAATACAAGGTGACGATAGACCGAAGCGGAACGGCTGAGGCGTTCGATGCCGGTTCTATAGTTTTAGCCACAGGTTGGAAACCTTATGATGCCGGGAAACTCGGTCACCTGGGATACGGTAAGCACAAGAATGTGGTGACGAATCTCGAAATGGAGGAACTTGTCAAGAACGGCAACGGCAAGGTGCTCAGACCATCCGACGGTAAACCGGTAAAGAACGTTGTATTCATGCAATGCGCAGGGCAGCGGGATGAAGACCATGTGCCGTACTGTTCTACGGTGTGTTGCAATGTGTCACTGAAACAGGCGAAATACGTAAGAGAGTCCGACCCTGATGCAGGTGCTTTTATTATTTACAAGGATATGAGGACGATGGGGTTGTATGAAAACTTCTATAAATCCGCGCAGGACGACGAGGGAGTTTTTCTCGCCAAAGGAGAAATACTCGATATAGAAGAAGCCCCTGACGGGAGTCTCTATGTCGAAGTGGATAATCTTCTGCTCGGCAGGAAAATGAACATCCAGGCCGACATGGTCGTGCTGGCTACAGGTATGGTTTCGAGCATGGTTCCCGATGAGAAAGGGGTTAACAATCTTACTTCTGAATATATCGGAAACATAGTGAAAAAAGAGACGGAAGACGGTGAAATCGAAGCACTGGAGCCCGAAAGCCTGATCCTTAACCTCAAGTATCGCCAGGGGCCTGAAATGCCTCATCTGAAATGGGGCTTTCCTGACTCGCATTTCATCTGCTTTCCTTACGAAACAAGACGAACAGGTATTTATTCTGCAGGAGCGGTGCGCCATCCCATGGATGCGGTTCAGTCTACAGCGGATGCAACCGGTGCCGCATTGAAAGCCATTCAGTGTCTCGAACTCACTGCAGAGGGAAGAGCCGTTCACCCCAGAACATGGGACCGGACGTATCCTGAAATACGATTTGAAAGCTGTACTCAGTGCAGAAGATGTACTGTTGAATGTCCGTTCGGAGCCTATAATGAAAAAGCGGACGGAACTCCGCTTGAATTCCCGTCTCGTTGCCGCCGTTGCGGTGTCTGTATGGGAGCATGTCCGCAAAGAGTCATTTCATTCAAGGATTACAGTGTCGATATGATTTCATCTGTTTTGAAATCCATAGAAGTTCCTGATGAAGGAACCTTTATTCTTGGTTTCGTCTGTGAAAACGATGCATATCCTGCTTTTGATATGATGGGGCTGAACAGGATGAATCTCAATCCCAACATCAGGCTGATACCGTTGCGATGTCTCGGCGGATTGAACCTCGTGTGGATTGCCGATGCTCTTTCCAAAGGGATCGATGGTATTCTGCTCCTCGGATGTAAATACGGGGATGATTACCAGTGTCATTACATCAAGGGAAGCCAGATGGCTAATGAAAGGCTTGAAAAAGTCCAGGAAACACTTGATCGTCTTATGCTTGAAGCGGAAAGGGTCGAGCAGGTACAAATTGCTATAAATGAATGGGAAAAACTGCCTGGGATAATTGAGGAGTTTACCAAGAAGATCGATGATATTGGTGAAAATCCTTACAAAGGATTCTAATAACAATAACCGCAAACAGCAACGCGAAGAAACATGACGATTTCTCTTTCAAAGGAGCGTTACGAGTAGGTTTTGGCGCGTTGTCCTGGTTTTAGAGCTGTTAAATGTGGAGGTAATATATGGCTGAAAAAACTGTATTTACACCGGATGTAAAGTTTGTCAGGGAGCTGAAAGAGGCCGGTGCCGATACAATGAAGAAGTGCTATCAATGCGCTACTTGTTCCGTTGTGTGTCAGTTATCCCCTGATGACAGGCCGTTTCCCAGAAAAGAGATGCTTATGGCGCAATGGGGCCTGAAGGATGAACTGGTCAAAAGTGCCGATATATGGCTTTGTCATAACTGTAACGATTGTTCGAAATACTGCCCGAGGGGGGCCAGACCAGGCGATGTGCTCGCTATCTTGAGAAAAAGCGTTATTCAGGAGAACGCGTTTCCCAAATTCATGGGGAAAATAGTCGGGGATCCGAAGAACATCTGGCAAGCGCTTGCTATTCCGGTCGTGTTTTTTCTGCTTGTTCTCGGTGTGACAGGTCATCTTGGCATTCCTGAAGGCGAAGTGGTTTTCTCCAAGCTTTTTCCCATTCACTATATCGATCAGATCTTCGGACCTCTTTCGGTTCTGGCGGTCGTTATGTTCGGCGTCAGTATTTCAAGGTTCTGGAAAAATCTAAGCGAAGGTTCTCAAATGAAGCCGAAAGCAGGTTTTTTGCCGAGTTTTATCGAAACGCTCAAGGAGATCATGACCCACTCGAAATTCAAGAAGTGCGACGAAAACCAGGATCGTTCCATTGCTCACATGCTCGTGTTTTACGGGTTTATCGGTCTCTTTGTTACAACGCTCTGTGCTATCTTGTTTCTTTATGGATTGAAGTGGGAGTCGCCTTACCCGGTGGACGATCCTGATATTCTTGCACTGTTTGGTGGGTCTGAAACCATGGTCTGGATCTTGAAGGTAACGTTCAAGCTCCTGGCCAATGTCAGTTCGCTTGCGCTTCTTGCCGGGGGCGGTCTGATCATTGCCAACAGGCTGAAGGAACGTGGAGTTGATACGGTCACGTCATCGTTTGATTGGGTGTTTGTCGGAATGGTATTGCTTGTGGGAGCTTCAGGGATGCTTGCACAGATGTTCAGGGTGATGAATTTTCCGCCGGTTATCGCATATCTGACCTACTTCCTGCACCTGGTGTTTGTCTTTTACATCATCATCTACGTGCCGTATTCAAAACTTGCACATTTTGTTTACAGGACGGTTGCGATTACGTATACGAAAATGTTGAAGCGGGATATCGAAGTGTGAAGACTACGGGTGTTCTTCGAGAAGAAAGGATGATATGTACAGTGCCGGGATCGCCTTGTCGGCGATCCCCGTTTTTTTAGTGTTCTTCTATAATCTGTCCTTTCAAGCCATCGGGTGAAAAGACACACATCGCTTCGAAAACTCCGTTGTCAGGATAACACATGCATCGGTATGATGCGACTTTGTTGTAGTTTTCCTTCAGGTTGTTCCAGCCGTTGACATAAAGGTTGCACTCATCATTGAAGCACATATAAAAATAGGGTGTACACCAACCAAGCCCATCCCCATAGTTATAAGGAGGGGGTTCACATTTTTTCATCTTCGTACCGCAATGAGGGCATTGAGGTGCTTCTTTGATCTTCATAGGATTTTTCATCAATCAAAATTTAGGTATGCCTTCCACAAAAAGTATGATAAGCCATCTTTGCTGCTTATGCAATATTTTCATGATAAACACCATGCCGGTTTTTTCTGTTCCCCGTACAGGAACACTGCGAAACCAGGAACTTTCGACTATCTTTTTAAAATCGCCATGACACACAAAAGCCCTTCGGACATTGCATTGTCATGAAGCCGAACAAAGCGTATTAGTAGGAGTATCACAAGGATAAAAGAGGTAACCATGGATAATATATTGAACAAACTCGGATTGAATCTCGATGAAAAGACAAAACTGGCCGATGACAGCATATTCTGTTTCGGCTGTCATAAAGAGCTTTCCTGTTATAACACGTGCTGTGGGGGTCTTGACATTTTTTTGACCCCTTACGATATTCTGCGGATGAAAAATCGACTCGGTATGACATCTGCTGAATTCATTTCAAAGCACACCGAACCGGTTATTCACGGTGAATCGAAACTGCCGTTCCTGAAACTGAAACTTGCACAAACAGGTTCGTGCAGTTTTGTCGGAGAAGAGGGGTGTTCACTCTATGATGACCGGCCTCTTGCATGCAGGTATTATCCTATCGGGTTCGGTGTCTACAAGAATGACGCAGCGCAAGGGAGTGATTTTTACTTTCTGATAAAAGAAGAGCATTGCAAAGGATTTGAAGAAAAGCAAGAACAGACGGTAGCGGAGTGGCGAAAAAAGCAGGAAATCGATCTCTATGACGATAAAAACAAGGTCTGGATGGATCTGATTTTAAATAAAAAAATGTATAGTCCTGATCTGGAGCCCGATGAAAAAAGCCTGAAAATGTTTTTTATGGGTAGTTATGAAGTCGATTCGTTCAAATCATTTGTTTTCGAAAGCCGGTTCTTTGACGTGTTCGAGGTTGACGAGGAGCTGCAGGAACAGCTCAGAAGCGATGAAGAGGAATTGATGATTTTTGCCCATAAATGGTTGCAATATGCGTTGTTCAGGATGCCGACCATGAAGCTGCGGGGAGCATAAAAAAGAGCTTTGTTGCTTTGTTTTTGCTCTATCCTCTGACGCCTTTTACCAGGCGGATAGGACCGAAACTTTCTGCTATCCGCCTAGTATCTCGATCGAACTGGGGGCTTATGGCTGTTAATGGAGGTAGACGATACAAGTTCCTGAAACCTCAAAGGCAAATAGGATATTCGAGGGCCGGAAGTTGTGGTTGAATGCTAAGACTGCTAATGAAATGTTTTTTAATAGGTGACTACTGATTTTGCACTCATTACTTCGCTGGCCAGTGTTCCCGCTGCGGCAACGTTGGCGCCGTCGATCACCTCGTCCATCGAAATTCCTCTTTCCTTGATGCACGGAGAACATAAATAAAGAGCACCTTCCATTTCCATAAATGTATCAAGCAGTTCCTTGAGAGGCACAAGGCCATCTGCCTTGATATATTCCGCTTCGCCTTTTTTTGCCAAAACAACCGCAGATGATTGCAGAAACATCACTACATCAGTATCCAGAGACTGACAGGCTGTTGCAAGTACGAAAGGCAAGGTTGCTTTTTCGGGATTATCATTACCTACGGTACTAATAATGACGAGTTTCTCTTTTTCCATGTTTCTATTATTTAGATTAATGGCAGCATGAGGCAGGAACAAATAATATACGGTTACCAGGTGCTTTTTCCAGCAAAAACCCGGTAAATAGCATGCAGATAGTGAGTAATGGCGGCAGGTGAAGAGATGGGTCAAAAGCATTTTAATTTTATCTTTCGTTGAAGTAAAAAGGAGTTAATCGGATACAGCGATGATGATGGATAGCATAACAAAAAGGAAACTGGAATTTGACAGGATTATTGCTTATGCATCATCCTTTTGTATCTCCGATATGGGAAGGGATGAGCTTGCCGGTACACTCCCTTTTTATGACCATACGAAGCTTGAGGAGGAACTCAAGCGTGTACTTGAGTTACGACTGTTTCTTGAAGAAGGCAATCCTTTGCCGTTTTCCGCCTTACCGGATACTCGGGCACTGCTCAGGGAACTCGATACAGCCGATACCTATTTTGAACCAAGGGAGTTACTCGATATTCACGATCTTCTCCGTGCCTCGGTGCAGCTCAGAAAATGTATGTTTCAAAACCGTACGGTCTATCCCTCGCTCAACGATTTGACAATACAGCTTTGGTTGGAAAAGTCGCTTCAGTATGAAATCATGCGGGTTGTCGATGAGCAGGCACAGGTCAGGGATACGGCCAGTGACGGTCTTTTTACCCTGAGGCGTGAACTCAACGAGAGTAGAGAAACACTGCGCAAGAAAATGACACGTCTTCTCAAGCGGTGCCAGGAGAGAGGTTGGCTCATGGAAGATACTGTGGCTATGAAAAACGGCAGGTTGGTTCTGGGTCTCAAGGTTGAATACAAATACAAACTTCCAGGATTTATTCAGGATTATTCCCATACCGGGCAGACAGTGTTTATAGAGCCCGCTGAAACGCTTGAGCTGAGCAACAGAATTCAGGATCTTGAAATAAACGAGCGTAGGGAGGTCGAGCGAATTTTAAGAGAGACGACCGGGCGTATCAGAGAAGAGCGCAAGAATGTTCAGCACAATCAGACGTTGATGGCGGTGTTTGATTCACTCTATGGCCGGGCTCAGGTTGCTCTCGATACCGGTTCGGTATTGCCTGAAGTAGGGAAAGGAAAAACGTTGCGGATACTCGACGGTTTTCATCCATGGCTTGTTGTTTCTCATCGCCGGAAAAAAGAGAAGGTGTTTCCTCTTGATATGGAGTTGAGCGGTAATGAACAGGTTCTTGTTATTTCAGGTCCGAATGCCGGAGGCAAGTCTGTGGCGATGAAAACAGCTGGTCTTTTGTGTTGTATGCTCGCCCATGGTTTTCTGGTTCCCTGCAGTGAAAGTTCTGTGTTTCCGCTCTTTGAAAAAATGTTTATCGAGATCGGTGATGAACAGTCTATCGAGAACGATCTTTCAACGTTCAGTTCCCATCTTGAACAAATTCGGTTGATTCTCGATGCGGCAACGGAAAAAAGTCTGGTTTTGATCGATGAGCTGTGTTCGGGGACGGATGTTGAAGAGGGGAGCGCGATTGCGCGCTCGGTTATCGAGGAACTGCTTGCAAAGGATGCAAAAGTTATTGTTACGACACATCTTGGAGAATTGAAAGCCTATGCCCATGGAAGAGATGGGGTGGTGAACGGTGCAATGGAATTTGATCGTTCGTCACTGAGTCCCTCGTTTCGTTTCGTGAAAGGTTTGCCCGGCAACAGCTTTGCTTTTGCCATGATGCAGCGCATGGGGTTCAGCCAGGAGGTGGTCGACAGAGCAGAAAGTTATCTTGATAAAGGCAGAACCGGGCTTGACACTATGCTCGATGATCTGAGGATTTCTCTTGAGCATAATGTACAACTGAAAGATTCGCTCGAGAGAGAAAAGGAGGATCTCGCATCTGAAAAAGCACGCCTTGGCAAAAAAGTCGAAGAGCTGGAAAGCAGGGAGCGGGAGATGAAGATCAAGACCCGGAGAGAGATGGTTCATGAAATTGAGCAAGCTAAAAAAGCGATTCGTGACATCCTGCGCGATGTAAGGAAACAGCCGGTCGAAGCTGTTGTTTCCGCTGCACGAAACAAGCTTGAAAATCGAAAGAAAGCTGCATTGTCGGAGGAAAAAAAACTTGCAGCAGAGTTTGAGCACTCTCTTCGGCCCGATCTTTCCATTCGGAAAGGGGATACCGTTCGTGTTCTTACAACAAACACTACAGGGGAGGTTGTGTCCCTGCAAGGAGAAGAAGCCATTGTGCAGTGTGGAACGTTCCGCTTGTCAACGGCACTGAAAAACCTTGAAAAAATTTCGAAGACAAAAGCGAAAAAGCTCGAACGTGCACTGCCACCGGTATCGGCTTCTCCGCTTGAGTCCACAAAACTCGACCTGCGGGGCCTTCAGGGAGATGAGGCTGTTGGCGAAGTAGAGCGTTTCGTCGATAAACTACGGTTGAACAGGGTTCAGCAAGCGACCATTGTACATGGTAAGGGAACCGGTGCACTCCGTCAGAGGGTGACACAATGCCTGAAGCAGCATCCGGCAGTGAAAAGTTTCAGGCTGGGTGACTGGTCGGAAGGTGGCGTTGGAGTGACGATTATAGAGTTGTAATGGTGCTGAGTGTTTGTATCCTTCAGACTGTCAACTGAGGTTGTCTCATTAGTCCGGCAATTTATCTTTATGTAGTCATCCTCGGGCCTGATCCATGAAATCATAAACAACTATTTTACAGGTATTACCCGGGGATCCATCTTCCAAAGAAAGTCAGTATGGATGCGGCATGAAGTGCGGTATGACTCTCTACCGGAAACATATGCATGGTGACCGATAGTCGTGAAGCAGTTCTTTTGAGACAGCCTCATGGCTTGAGTTGAGAAAGTGAGGCGGATACATTATCTTGAGCGCAAATAAAGGATTCTTACAATACCCATCGATGTTTGCGTTATGCAGCACATGACGTTACCCAATCAGTTGACAGCACTGCGAATATTGCTTGTCCCTGTTTTTATGTTTCTGCTTCTGCTTGATTCTCCGTATATGAAGCTTCTGGGAGTCGTTGTTTTTGTTTTTGCCTCGCTGACCGATATTTATGATGGTTATCATGCAAGAAAATATGGCCTTACCAGCAGATTGGGTGCGTTTCTCGATCCTTTGGCAGATAAGTTTCTCATTACAGCAGCGTTTCTGATCTATGTCTGGGAAGGGTACCTGGCGCTGTGGATGGTGATGCTGGTTCTGTTGCGTGATGTTGTTGTGACGGTTTTACGTGTCTATGCGGAGTGGAAAAACAAACCTGTGGTGACAAGCCGGGAGGCCAAGTACAAGACGCTGACACAGAACGTTTTTGCATATGTGATTATGCTTTTTATCCTGCTCAAGGAAGAGGCCTTTACCGGTGAATACGTTTCTGCGGTGGTGCAAGATGTTCTGTATTCCGATTATCTGGACTTTATCATGCTTTTGATTACCCTTTATACGGTTTACACCGGTATTTCATATCTTGTGCAGAACTGGAAAGGGCTGTTGAGTCCATCTCCTTCACGTTAACGTGGCTGAGAGAGTTGAACCATGAAAACGTTCTTTGCTAAATTTGTGGGGAGCTGTGCGGGGCTGGGTTTTTTTCCTTTTGCACCCGGGACGGTTACCAGTGTCGTTGCCGCTGTTTTTTTCGCTGCAGTTCCTGCCTTTCAGCAGTTGGAAATAGCTGTTTCGGCTGTTGGTGTTGTTTTTGTTGTCGGTCTTTGGTCCGCCGGAGTTATGGAGGAAATTTACGGGCGCGACCCTTCTCAGGTAACTATTGATGAAGTTGCAGGGCAATGGATTGCTCTTTTGCTACTGCCTGTCGGATGGCTTCCTGTCGTGATGGGTTTTGCAGCATTTCGTTTTTTTGATATCCTGAAACCCGAGCCGGTCAATTTTGCTCAGAAATTGCCGGGAGGGTGGGGAGTTATGGTTGACGATCTGCTGGCAGGTGTTTATGCAAATCTGTCCGTTCGGATAGTGCTTTGGCTACTCTCGTTTTTTCCGGCAACAGCGCCTTTGTAAAAGCTTTTAATATGCCTGCAGATATTTTCGGGGTCCAACCCAAGCATTCGATAAAGATCTTTCATGTTGCCATGAGTAACGAATTTGTCGGGTAAACCAAGAGTCAATGTTTCATTTGACAATCCTTCTTTCCTGAGATAGTCGTTTACAGCACTTCCAAGACCTCCGATAACACTGTTTTCCTCGACGACAACTATTTTTTCGTGACTTTCAGCGATAGCGTGAACCATCGCGACATCAAGAGGTTTGAGAAAACGCATATTTACTACAAGAGCATCGATATTTTCCTGTTCAAGCAGGTGTGAGGCCTCAAGCGATTTTTCTACCATGGTACCGATAGCAAGAATGGCAATGGAAGAACCTTCTCGCACGATCTCACTTTTTCCAATTTCAAGTGAAGAGAAGTAGGGGTTCAACTTCAGACCGTTGCAGGTGCCTCTCGGGTAACGGATGGCGACAGGTCCATCGTTATACTGTGATGCGGTATATATCATGTCCCGGAGTTCCTGTTCGTCTTTCGGTGCCATGACAATCATGTTCGGAACCGGATGAAGATAGGAAAGGTCGAAAGAGCCATGGTGGGTTGGACCGTCTTCGCCTACCAGACCGGCTCGATCGATGGCGAAAACAACAGGAAGCTTTTGCAGCGCTACGTCGTGGATAAGCTGATCGTATGCCCGTTGCAGAAATGTCGAGTATATGGCACAGAAAGGTTTAAAGCCTTTGGCAGCCATTCCTGCTGCGAAAGTGACGGCGTGCTGTTCTGCAATCCCGACATCGTAAAAACGTTTGGGATGGGCTACCTGGAATGTGTCAAGCGATGTTCCGCCGGGCATGGCAGCGGTGATGCCTACAATTCTGTGATCTTTGGAGGCAAGTTCCGTCAAGGTCCTGCCGAAGATATCCTGATATTTCAGCGGTGAGGTTTTTGTGACTTTTTTCAGGGATTTTCCTGTAATGGTGTCAAAGCCTCCACTGCTTGCGTGCCATTTGCTCTGGTTGTCTTCAGCAGGTTTGAAGCCTTTGCCTTTTGTTGTGATTACATGAAGGAGTTTGGGATGAGGAAGCTCCTGCATTTCTTTAAACGCTTTGACCAGTTTATCGGTATCATGCCCGTCGATAGGTCCGAAATAGCGAAATCCAAGAGCTTCAAAAAAAGCTCCAGGGGTCAGGGCGGCTTTTATACCGTCTTCGATTTTATGAACAGCATGTTTTGCAGTTTCTCCAAGATCGTTGTTCAGCAAGGAGATTGAGTCCCAGATGAATTTTCTGACTTTGTTGTAGGTTTTATTAAAAGAGATGTTGACCAGATAATTCTTGAGTCCGCCGGTGCTTGGGGCGATTGCCATCTGATTATCATTGAGGACCACCAGAACATCGCTTTTGGTATCTCCAAGATGGTTCATGGCCTCGAAAGCCATCCCGCCCGTCATGCTGCCGTCACCGATCACAGCAATTATTTTTTCGCTACTTCCTGAAAGATCCCTGGCTGCTGCAAGTCCAGCAGCAGCAGAGATCGAGGTGGAAGCGTGTCCTGTCCCGAAAGCATCGTGGGGGCTCTCGGAAATTTTAGGAAAACCTGCAATACCATTGAATTTTCTGTTGGTATGCATCAGATCTTTTCTACCGGTCAATATTTTATGAATGTAAGCCTGATGGCCGACATCCCAGATTATTTTGTCATAAGGAGTTTTGTAAACGTAATGGAGAGCCACGGTCATTTCAACAACTCCAAGGCTTGAACCGAAATGCCCTCCGTTTTCAGCTATGACATCGATAAGATAGGTCCTGCATTCATCAGCTATTTTCTGAAGCTCTTCGGGTTTGAACTTTTTAAGATCTTCAGGAGAATGGATTTTCGAAAGGAAAGAATATTTCCCATTTACCGTAGCCGGTGGTAGATTTTCCATGAGTGGTGTTCTTGTGACCTATGCTGGTTGCGGCACATGCAGTTACTAAAGCGACAACTACAAGCTTTTGGTCTAACATAGGCAAGGATTGGTTGTGTTTACTTATTTTCATTTAACGGGATTATGAGGCTCCCGGTTCCACGTGACGAAATTTTATAAGCACTTTTCGGGATTTTCAATCCCACTGAATCTGCTTTTTTGCAAGTGGCTTGTCCTCTCATAAGACAGGGTAATTGTCTGATTCCAACTTCTTGACAACTTTTGGACGTCGTTCCGCAGGGAACTATATGCCTGAAATATGCATGAGAACGCTGCGCCTGGGACGTGGGCCGTCGAGTTCCACAAGAAAGATTGATTGCCACTTGCCGAGAAGAAGTTTCCCTGACTCGAAAGGAATCGTTTCGGAACTGTTCATGAAAAGGCCCATAAGATGTGAGTGTGCGTTGTCACGCCCGTCGATAGGGGCGATATTGTGCAGATATTCACCATCTTTTGGGACGAGGCGCTTGAGAAAAATTACCATGTCTTCAAGCAGCCGGGTTTCCTGCTCGTTAATATTGATGAATGCTGTTGTGTGCTGGCTTACAAGAGTGAGCTGTCCCTTTTTCAGGCCGCATGACGCAACGAATTCACGGACTTCGTCGGTGATATCGATAATCTGGATTGCTTCGACAGTTTCACGAACGATGTTTTTTGTGAGATATTCCATAGAAGTAATGGGATTCTGAAATGTAGAGCGGACCGGGTTGAGAATTAGGAAAACCAAACGAAATGTACAAAGATCGCAGGCGGATGGCAATAAAGCCCGAGGTGAAAGTGGTTTAATGGCTGTTTTAAAGAGGATTCTCGAGATGCTTGTTAAAAGGGTGTTACATGGTTTGAATCCTTTTGCGCAGAATATGCGATTTTCATTTTGTTTTTGTATAATGAAAGAAGGAAAGTAGGTCCTAACCTCTGATCATTTAAGCGCTGACAAGCATATGCACGTTAGAAAAGTTGTCATCAAACTTGTATTTTCTTGCTTTTTTCTTTTGCCTCAGGTTGCTTCGGCGGATAGCAGCACAAGAGTCCATGCGTTTACCGACCGGACCGAGCCTTTTCGTTTCAGTGAGCTTTCTTTCAGCTCAGGGTATGCAAGGGGAGAGTTGAAAAGAGATGATGATCTTGAAGTTATTCCTTTTTCCGTGAGAGTCGGCTTCGATATCAGTGAATTTGTTGGAATAAGTGGCCCTGGTGTCTTGCAGTTTGGCATTGAACCGTTTGTAAACACGATCATTGCGCCTGATGATGGGGTTGAAACAGGCTTGAATGTGGGTTTTCGGTATATCACTCCTCTGACAGACGAGATTTCGTTTTACGGGGAAATCAGTTCAGGGCCTGCATATTTCAGTATCGATACCGTTGAGCAGGGTGACGACGGGTTCAACTTTATGAGCCAGTTCGGAGCAGGTTTTCAGTTTGAGCTAACTCACGATCTTGCTTTTAACGCAGGATATCGTTTCAGGCATCTGTCCAACGCAGGTTTCAGTGACCCCAATGATGGTATCAATACCAATGCGTTCATTACCGGTATTTCTTTCAGTTATTGATTGACTTGATTGAAACCTTTCCGATAGCGTTGACTGCTTTGTGATCATGCAGAAATGTCTCCGCTTTTCTCGCCTCTCTTTATTGTTTCCCTATTTTTTTCGGTGTTCAATTTTCAGTGCTTTGTTCACTAGTCACATTCGTGGCGTTAGATCATTTCTGTCAGTAACATTCCTGCATAAGAAACAAATTTATGGACAGAGGGGAATAGAGTTGCATGAAAAAGGGGGCGTTGTCGTATCACAATAGGATCGGTTGTACAGACGTTCAATTTCGAGAAAAATAAATGCAGGGGGGATCATGGCGGTAAACTATAATCAGGTTGGCTGGTTTGAAATTCCTGTTTTGGATATGAAACGGGCTATGGATTTTTATGAATATGTGTTTGGCGTTGTGCTTGACGAGCAGGAAATGGGTGAGCTGAAAATGTCTTGGTTTCCCATGAAAGAGGATGAAGCAGGTGCCCCTGGAAGCCTTGTAAAGGGGGCGGGATATGTCCCTTCGGACAAAGGAACATTGATATACTTTACATCACCTGACATCGATGATACCTGTCGAAAAACTGTTGAAAAAGGTGGCCACGTTTTACAGGAGAAATCAAGCATCGGCGAATATGGATTTGTTGCGATGGTACTTGATACGGAAGGCAATGCTATCGGATTGCACTCACGAACATAAAAGCACTTCTGTTCATTTTCCCGCGTTTTTACGTGAATCGGGACTTGTGAACCAAGCCTCTCTCGTAAGGCAGTGTGGCCTGATCGGTATACTGAAGGATCGTGCACTCAACGTTTTCTGTTCGCCAACTGAATGATTACAAGAGATGCGCTACCGAGCAGGAGAAAACCTGCAATGAGCGGTAGGATGGTTCCATTATAGCTTTGGCCGATAACCGTACCGATTGCAAGGGCTGCGAATGTCGAAAGTGAACCGATTGTCGATGCTCCTATACCCGCTATATGGCCGAGAGGTTCCATCGCCAATGCATTGAGGTTGCCGAACAGGATGCCGATGGTAAAAAAAAGGGGGATCAGGTACAGTATGAATGACGAGAGTGGAGGATGCCCGTTTTGTATCAGGGAGATAATAAGAAAAATTGCAGAGAGTGCAACGAGTGCTTGCATTGCAAGCTGGACAAGTTTTTTCATGCTGAAAAACGTAACAAGTTTCGAGTTCATCAACGTTGCGGCTCCGAAGGCAATGGCTAGAATACCGAAATACAGCGGGAACTTCTCGCCAAGACCGTATTGTATTTGCAGGATTTGCTGTGAAGAGTTCAGATAACCGAGAAAGGAACCGAAAACCAGGCCAGATATGATGGTGTAGGCGAATGACTGGCGAATGCTCAAAACTTCACGGATGCTGGATATGATCCTGCTTATGGAAAAAGGTTCACGTTTTCTTTTGTCAAGAGTTTCAGGATGCCGGAACAAGAACCAGGTAAACGAGAAAAGAGCGAGGAACAGAAATAATGCGAAAATCGATCTCCAGCTCGAAATTGAAAGGATCAGCTGACCGAGCGCTGGAGCAAGGATCGGTATGATGATAAAAATTGTCATGATGAAAGACATGACCTGCGCCATTTTTTGTCCTTCGTACTGATCTCTCACAATTGCTATTGAAACAACACGGGGACTTGCGGCACCCAAACCCTGGAGAAACCGCCCTGCGAGCATCATGGTGAAACAGGGGGCAAAAAGGGACAAGAGTGTTCCTGAAATGAAGATGACAAAACCGGTATAAATTGCGAGTTTTCTTCCCACAGCATCCGATAGAGGACCATAGAAGATCTGACCGCCTGACATACCGAGAAAGAGTAAGGAAATAATCAACTGGTTGGTATTGTCATGCTGAATGCCAAGTTCGTTACCTATTATCGGAAGGGCTGGAAGTACGGCATCGATAGACAAGGCGGCGAGGGACATCATCATCGCTAACAATGCAACGGACTCTGCGAATCTCAGTCGATCCCTTGCTGTTTTACTGGACATTCAGATCCCGTCCTTTAAAGAGGTCAATGTCCGCATTGAAAAGGTATTTACAGAACCAGATAAACTGCCCGGTATGATGACTGAGGTGTTCTGTTGCATGAATGAGAATGCCATAGCCACTATATTGAAGACCCTGCACGCGATAGGTTTGGGAAAGTCGTTCGATATCAAGTGAGTTCACAACAGAAATGCATTCACTGATGGTTGTTTCAAGCATTTCAGTGAGTGTTTCCAGGTTTGTACCTGGTTTATCGCAGAACTCTTTGTCGCGTTCACGATAGATTTTTTTGTTGCCAAGGGTTTTGAGAACATACTGATTGAGATTGCCGGTCACATGAAGAACGAGGTTCCCAGGACTTGAGAGGTTAGGGGCGAAATCGTTCCAGAGTTCTGTAGCTCCGACGGCATGAAGGCAGGTGACCAGACGTTTCGCGATGATCTCAAGGTGTTGGCTGATGGCAGCGGTGAAAAGGTTCGGCATTATGTGCCAAGATAAAAGTTATAAGAGATGGTATGGTTATTTGTCAGCAGATGCTGTATTTGCCCAATGCGAGCTGCTCAATGAATACGCCGACATAGGCAAGCTCGACCTGGATGATGGAGGTAACGGTTTCTCGAATATCGTCAAGATGAAGATTTTCATCGAGAATGAGTTTCGCCGATGCCTGTAGAGGTTCATCGAGAGGTTGACCTATCTGGCTGCAAAGGTAAACAGTGACCTCTTTGACACCATCAACTTCCTTGTGAATCCGCCTTGCGATTTCGTTGCTGAGGACACTGTATATTTTGCCGACATGATTGACCGGATTTTTGCCCGCAGCAGCCTCGAGGCTTTGGGGCCGATTGAAGGTTATCAGGCCATTCACGCGGTTACCTCTACCTACCTGGCCGCCGTCGCCACTTTCCGCGGAAGTGCCGAGTACTGTAAGGTACATTCCTTCTTCTCCTCGTTCCGGGTCGTCAAGAGTGTTAATCTGAACAGTGACGTTGTCGATATTTTCCTGTTTGCACCTGATAAACTGGGTGAGGTTATCCTGGATAATCTGTTTCTTTTCGAAATAAACTTTCTTGTCGCGGATGTAACGATCGACAAAGGCAATTGCCACGGTTAGCGTCAGGTCACGGTTTTTCCTGAAAGCCATGACCTTGATGTCCTTGCCTGTTTCAGGATAGGCATACTTGAAAATGTTCGAGTTGAGGTATTGTTCTGTCTCAAATACCAACCGTTCCGTTTCGGTTCGCGGAGCATGTCCGACACCGACTGACGTGTCGTTTGCTCCGATAACCGGTCGCGAGAAGGTATCTGTAAGCTCAGGAGAGCCTGGTTTGATTTCATTCTGGTAGATGATGTTGACTTCAGGATCCACAAACCGCAGATTTTTTCGAAGCCATTTTTTTGCTGCGGCTTCGGCAATTTCGCCCACCTGAATGACTGTTCCGTCATGGGTGTAGGTTGCGCGATCACCGAAAATGATTTTCATTGGCTCGATAACCTTTCCTCCACCCGGTTGGGGCATGGTTCGGCCGGCAACAAGCATCCCTTTATCGATGTTGTGGTGCAGGATCCGTCCGAAACGGTCGTTATATTCCTTGCAAAGGGCTATACAAACGGCTTCCATGATGGAATCACACATGGTATCAGGGTGGGCGATGCCCTTGCGCTCGACGAGCTCTGTCTGCTGCTGTTCAACAGGAAGTGTCGAGGCAAGCTCAACTGAAATATTTCGCTGCTTTTTCATGGGAGGCGGTACAGAATGGATTTATACATATTTTTCCATATCCATGGTTCGGAATGTGTCGTTGCGTTGGGGGTATTGCTTTTATTGTAACGGGTTTTCAGGTATAAAATGTTTCCTTATTGAAAGGTATTATAATTGATTACTACCCAAGTAGTAAACCTTAGTGCGGTACGAGATTTTGGCTCCGGTCCCTTTTTTCGGTTTTCTTGTGACGTATGTCGTCAATTCATTCCTTTTTTGCCCAGGCTGCTCCCATCATCATGAAAATGCGGAACTATGCGGTTGTTTTCCCAGGTCAGTGTTTTCGCATAAACGATATAAATCCTGGAGGAAGATTGAAAACATTCTTGGCTGGCCGTTGATCATTATTGTATCTGTTTGTCCTACTCTTGCGGTTCTGCATCTGCAGGAAAATTCTGGAGCCATCGTCTTTTTTTTCTCGCTTACTTTGCGGTTGGACTTGTTGTCATGCTCTTGTTTCTTGTCCAGAGTGCCGCCAGAGAAGGATCTGTTATCTAGGAAAAGAGGTGTTTTTTCTGAAAAGATGAAGAAAAAATAACAGGCATGCTCACAACAAGATACACTAAATTTGACTTATCATTTGCTTACATTGTTTCGGGTCGTCAACTGGAACTGGCCGTTGGCGGTTTGATGCGACCGATCGGTAGGTGGTTCGAAGAAAAGTCACTCGGAAAACGGAGTCAAAAACAGTTTAGTGATGAACGGATATTGAAACGTTTCCTAATCCCTAATGCTAAGTGGTTATGAAAATAGGTATTTCCTGTCACCATACATATGGCGGTAGTGGCGCGGTGGCGACCGAGTTGGGTAAGGCTCTTGCTGATCGGGGTCATATCGTGCACTTTATCAATCGCTCGGCTCCGTTTCGGCTTGGAACCTTCTCGAAAAACATCTTTTATCATGAGGTCGAAGCCGTACATTACCCGGTTTTCGAGTGCCCCTTTTATTCACTTGCCCTTGCAACAAAGATTGCAGAAGTGGCGACCTACGAGAAACTCGATGTCGTGCATGCGCACTATGCTATTCCCCATGCGCTCAGTGCTATGCTTGCACGTCAGATGCTCGAAGAGTCATGTTCGGATGCGAGATGTTTCAGGCTGGCAACGACTCTGCATGGTACCGACATTACCGTGGTTGGTGCGGACAGCAGTATGCATGGTGCTGTCAGGCTTGCTATCAATAAATCCGATGGGGTTACTGCTGTTTCGGAATTTCTGAAAAAGGAGACCGTAAGGCTGTTTGATCCGAGAGGTGAGGTTGAAGTGATTCCGAATTTTGTCGATACGGAACTGTTTTACCGCTTGCCGCATACCAGGGAAATTCGTGAGCAACTCGAGCTTGACAGTGAAAAGGTCTGTATTCATATTTCCAATTTCAGACCGGTCAAACGGATTCGCGATGTTCTGAAGACCTTTTATACGATTGTACAGCGTGTATCTGCTACCTTGCTGCTTGTGGGTGACGGTCCGGAAAGAAGTGAGGCTGAAGTCTGGGTAAGGGAAAACGGTATTGCAGAACATGTTCGGTTCCTCGGCAAGATCGATGATATCGTTCCATTGCTTTCAGTTTCCGACTTGATGCTCATGCCTAGCGGAGGGGAATCGTTCGGCCTTGCCGCTCTTGAAGCCATGGCTTGTGGGGTGCCGGTCATAGTGACGAACATGGGTGGTTTTCCAGAGTTTATCGGAAACGGTAAACATGGATTCCTCGTCGAACTCGGCAATGTCGGTCGAATGTCGGAAAAAGCCCTTGAGCTGCTTTCCGATGAGAAGAAGTGGGAGACTTTTTCGAAAAACTGTGTGGAACAGGCTCACAAATACCATGTTTTCAGGCTTGTCGAGCAGTATGAAGTGTTTTACACTCGGTTAGTGGAAGAAGAGAGGGGAGGGAAAAAAGGCAAAAGTTAGAGGGCAAAGGTCAAAAGGGGGGATTTCGATGAGCAACGTTTTTTTTATGCAGTTGCGGTTTGCCGTGGACTGGTTGTTTGCCGTCGGCTACTTGCTAATAATCTCTCCGATCAATATCTCTTTGTCGGGAGTAGAACAGTCCGGTAGTTTTCCAGGTCTTCCAGCACTTTCCCGGTTCCTCGCGCGACAGCCGTCAAGGGATCCTCGCTGATGTGAACGGCAAGTTTCGTTTCATCGTGGATTTTCTTGTCGAGATCCTTGATGAGCGCACCGCCTCCGGCCAGAAACAAACCTCTGTCGAGAACATCGGCTGACAACTCCGGCTTGGTTACTTCAAGGCATTTCTTGATCGAGTTGATGATCTGGCTGATTGGTGTTGCAATTGCTTCCCGTATGGTCGGAGAGTTGACTTCGCGTTCTTCCGGAAGAGCGGTAACGAGATTTCGTCCCCTCACGGTCATGGTCAGCTCTTTATCGAGCTTGTTTGCCGATGCAATGCGTATTTTAACCTCCTCGGCTGTTCTTTCTCCAATAGCGAGGTTGTAAGCCTTTCTGAAATGACGCATAATTGAGCTGGTGATATCGGTCCCTGCTACACGAAGCGATTCGCCCGAAGCAATACCTCCAAGTGAAATTACCGCAATTTCGGTTGTGCCACCACCGATATCTACAACCATGTTGCCCATAGGTTCCTTGACATCAAGGCCAATACCGATCGCCGCTGCCATCGGTTCGGCAACAAGATAGACTTCCTTGGCTCCTATATGTTCCGCAGAATCACGCACAGCTCTTTTTTCCACTTCGGTAATACCCGATGGGATTCCGATAACCATTCTGCGAATACCAAACGAGAACTGGCTTTTGGTTTTTTTGATCAAACCTTTTATGAGTTCTTCGGTGGCTTCGTAATCGGCTATGACTCCGTTTGCAAGCGGTTTGATGGTGACGATTCCAGGATGGGTTTTTTCGTGCATCAGGAGTGCATCCTGTCCTATAGCAACGACTTTGCCGGTACTGCGTTCCCGGGCGACAATTGATGGTTCGTTGAGTACTACACCTTTATCACGAATAAATACAAGTGTGTTTGCTGTCCCAAGATCTACGGCAATGTCTCTGAATAGATAACCAAAAAAGCTCATGTCTGTCCTGAATGTAATGTGTCTATGGTGTCGCAGTGCCTTGAAAAAAGGCTGTCGGGAAGGCGTTCTCCGTCGCTTTCACTGAAAAGGTAAGGTAGGTAATGGAACAATTTTTTCAAATGAAAATCGTTGAAGAAAAATGAGTTTTTTCCCTGCAGGATGCAGCTTTCAGGATGAAAGGGCATATTTCTTTAAATCACCTGTTTGTTTACATTAGGTGGAAAGCCTTGTATTTGTGAATTATCTAAAAGAACTGTGCCGTGTTAAGGTTGTTTACCTATGCCGAAGAAAAGTCGGAGCTGCAGCGTCACCTCAGTCGTACTGTTACTTTTGAGCCTGAAGTCCGGGAAGTGGTTCAGGAAATTCTGACAAACATAGAAAAACGTGGTGATAAAGCGCTTTTTGAGTACACCGAGAAATTCCAGGGCTTCAAGCCGGGAGAGATTACCGTTTCGGCGGATCTGATCGAGGAGGCATATAGAAGTGCCGACAGGGACTTCGTTGCCATTCTCGAGGAGGCATATAACAACATAACTGCTTTTCATAAGCATGAGTCTGAGAGAAGTTTCTTTTACGAAGGGGAGAACCGCGTTATTCTCGGCCAGAGGGTGACGCCGCTTGAGCGGGTGATGCTCTATGTACCGGGTGGAAAAGCAGCCTATCCTTCTTCTCTTCTCATGAATGTTGTTCCTGCTCAAGTTGCTGGCGTTCAAGAAATTTTCTTGACAACACCATGCGACAGCGAGGGGAGGGTAAGTTCTCATATTCTTGCGGCAGCTCATGTTGCCGGAATCGATACGATTTACAAGTTCGGTGGCGCGCAGGCGGTTGCGGCTTTTGCATTCGGCACTGAACGTGTACCGAAAGTCGACAAGATTACCGGACCGGGCAACAAATATGTCGCTTTGGCAAAAAAGGAGGTTTTCGGCCATGTTTCCATAGACAGCATTGCCGGGCCTTCCGAGGTTGCTGTAATTGCCGATGATTCGGCTGATCCTGAGTTTATCGTGCTCGATCTTTTTGCACAGTCCGAACATGATCCTGACGCTTCATCTGTTTTGATTACCGATTCGTCAGAGCTGGCGGAAGCTGTTAAAACCCTGGCAACCGAAAAGGTCTCTGCAATGCAGCGGAGTGACATTATACAGCAGGCTTTGGCGGCAAACGGTGCGATTGTTTTAACCAAGGATATTCGTGAAGCATGTGAGGTTTCAAACATGATCGCGCCGGAACATCTCGAGTTGCATGTCCGTGACAGCTGGGAAATCCTTCCTGACTTGAAGCATGCCGGAGCGATCTTTATGGGAAGTTATTCATGCGAATCTGTAGGCGATTATTTTGCCGGGCCGAATCATACTCTTCCGACTAACGGAACCGCCCGCTTCTTCTCTCCGCTTTCGGTTCGCGATTTTATCAAGCATACCTCTCTTATCTCCTATTCTAAAGAGCAGCTTGGTTTGTCGGGTGAAAAGATTGCTCAATTTGCCGATCATGAAAATCTTCAGGCCCATGCCGAGGCGGTCAGAGCCAGGCTGAGAAAGCTTGGCCGATAGAGGTTCGCTCA
This sequence comes from Prosthecochloris marina, assembly GCF_003182595.1. Classification (NCBI taxonomy): domain Bacteria; kingdom Pseudomonadati; phylum Chlorobiota; class Chlorobiia; order Chlorobiales; family Chlorobiaceae; genus Prosthecochloris; species Prosthecochloris marina. Next base: position 166,927 of record NZ_PDNZ01000007.1, on the reverse strand, counting down.
AGGCGTATGCTGTATGATGAAAGTCAGTGATTACGATTATGAACTGCCGGAAAGCAGTATAGCGATATATCCTCCTGCAGATCGTGGAACAACCAGGCTCGAGGTACTGAGTCGTGATACAGGGGCTATAATACATGCTGCGTATGCTGAACTCGGTCGCTTTATCGAGCCGGGTGATCTTCTTGTACTCAACAATAGCAGAGTGGTGCAGGCCAGATTGTTCGCCCAAAAAACAACCGGAGCGAAAGTTGAGCTTGTTTTGCTCGAAAAGCATGGCGACCATCAGGATCTGGTAATGTACCGGGGACGGTTGAAGCCGGGAGACGTGCTGCTTGCTCATGGGAATAAGCTGCTGGTTTCGGCTGTAGAAGGAGAGGGGGTTGCAAGAGTGGTCTGCCAGGATGGGAGAAGTGTGCCGGATTTTTTTGCCGATTATGGCGATGTGCCTATTCCGCCTTATCTGAAAAGGGCTGCCGAGGAGGTTGACCGTGAGCGTTATCAGACGGTTTTTGCAGAAATACCGGGTTCGGTTGCCGCACCGACCGCTTCGCTGAACATGACCCGTGAGCTGCTCGATTCTCTTGAGGAAAAAGGTGTTGTTTTTGCTTACGTCACCCTTCATGTCGGACTCGGTACGTTTCTTCCTATCAGAGGAGATGATCTGGATTCGCATGTCATGCACCGGGAATACTATTGCATACCCGCCGATACTGTCAGAAAAATCCGGGAAACAAAGGGGAAGAAAAAAAAGGTAGTGGCAGTTGGAACCACGGTGACCCGCTCACTCGAACATGCAGCATCGGTGATCGAGCAGCAACAATCACCCCGGGAAATTGCCGGCGAAGCCGATATCTTTATTTATCCGGGTTACTCTTTCAGGGTTATCGACGGTCTTGTTACCAATTACCATGCGCCCCGATCCACAGTTCTGATGCTTACCGCGGCTTTTGCCGGGTGGGAAAACCTGAAGCATGCATACGAAGAGGCTCTTGACAGGGATTACAGGTTTCTCAGCTATGGAGACAGCATGCTGATAGTGTAGGGCATCTCAAATGGCCTGCTGCAATGACCGATTGCTGCGTTGAGCGGGTAGAAAGTGGTTTCTGTGCTCCTCGCCTTGCCCTCGGACTTTTCGCAGCGGTTATTTTCAAGCTCCGACCCGGTAAAACGATCTGATTTCTTTTTTAACCGCAGCCAGTCGTTGAATCATTCTTCTTACATCGTAATTGCTTTTTTTAAAGAAGTATACTAACTTTACAGCTTTGCCCGCCTCAAAGCGGGACGCTATCCTTCCTTTTTGTTAGAACACGATTTTCAAAAGCATAAAAAAATCACAAGGAGAATGACGTAATGGGTCTTATACAAGAATATCGGGCACACACGGATGAGAGGGCGCAGAGTGGTATTCCGCCACTTCCTTTGACTGCGGATCAGGCACGTGAACTGATCGAGCTGTTGCAGCAGGATCCAGTAGAAGATCAGGACTATCTGCTGACACTTTTCCGTGAACATATCAGTCCCGGGGTTGATGACGCGGCATTCGAAAAAGCGGCATTTCTGGACCGGGTTGTCAAGGGGGACACGGCATGTGCGGTGATTTCTGCGGTTGACGCGGTGAACATTCTCGGCACCATGCTTGGTGGATACAACGTCAAGCCTCTTGTCGATGCCTTGTCGCATGATGATGGCGACGTTGCATCCGCGGCTGCTGAAATGCTGAAAAAGACTCTTTTGGTCTATGAGTCATTCGATGTGGTTGCTGAACTTGCCAAGTCGAACCGCTATGCGAAAGAGGTCATGGAGTCATGGGCCAATGCCGAGTGGTTTGAAGCGAAGCCTTCCATTCCGGAAAAAATGACGCTGACGGTTTTCAAAGTTCCCGGTGAAACAAACACAGATGATCTTTCTCCTGCAAGTGAAGCATTTA
>NZ_PDNZ01000007.1:0-160000 GCF_003182595.1 Prosthecochloris marina | reverse complement strand
CCGCATAGGGGATTTTGCGGAACGTACGCAGCCGTTCCAGGTTTTCAGGAGAAATCCTGTTATCAACCGGTTTATTCATATCCTGATTGATCGTCAGCTTCCATATGTCCAGTTTATCGGCATCTCTAAGCATGTGGGCCAGAGTGTGTTCGTCAGGTTGCAGGTTTTCCGGGACGATTGCATGGTTATGATGTATGATTGCTGTTCGGATAAGGTTTTGCTGAGCTTCCGGATGTTGAGACAACAGGTTGAATTGATCGATGATAACGGTGCCCAATGCTGCGTGATCGATAGAGGTTCGATCATCATATGTTCCAAATGAAGCATATTGCTGGAATCTCCCGATGTCATGGAGTAAGGCGGTGCATTTGGCGATGTCAGGGTGAATGAGTCCATTATTGCCGTGTTCGGCAATAGTGCGTATTTCACGGACAACGCGAAAAGTATGCGCTATTTTAAGTTTTATCGGAGCTGAAAAGGTATTGTTTTTGTCTGCAAAGCGTTTGAGATACATCATGAATGCTTTGTGAAGCGATGAAAAAAGTTCGGTTGTTCCTTGTTTCTGCATCACATCTCCGGAGTCTTGGGTCTTTCATACAATCAATAATCGCTCGATGCAGGTAAAAGGTTCACATCTGAACTTCCTTTGTCCTACATTAAGAAGAAAGCGCTGCGTTCACCGAAGTTTTTGTTGTGAACCGGAAGATGGTGTGTCATTTGACTTTTTTTCCTCATATTTTTCTGAAATGTTGCTATAACAATGTGTTATGGATATTTGTGTATGAACGGGATGAACAGGTTTACAAACAGGATATTTTCCTTTTTGCAAAAAACAGTTGCTGTTTTTTGTATCGCGATCACTGTCGTGCTTGTGACCGGGGTCGATGCTTTTTGTAACCCGGAAATCGACAAGATCATGAAAGAGCGGAAGAAGCTCGAGCAGGATCTGACGAGTTTAAAAAAGCAGCTGCAGGAGTATCAGACGAAACTCAAGCAAACAAAAAAGGAAGAGGCGCAGTCGATAAAAGCGCTGGAAAATTATAACACACAGCTCAAGTTGCTTGAGGAAATGATCGCGAAGAATAACGCCAAGTTGCGCAGTCAGGATATGGAAATCAAACTTCTCAAAGATCAGTATGCGAAAAACCAGAGCAAATATGAGCGGATTGTAGATGATTTCAGGCGTATAGCTGTGGCTGTTTATAAAAGTGGATCGAAACATGATATCGAGTTACTGTTTGCTGCGACATCTCTCAACCAGGCTATTGTCAGATCACGCTATATCGGTTTTTTTTCCGAGGCTGTTGTGAGAACGGTGAGTAATCTCCAGCAGACAGCAAAAGAACTCGAGAAAAACAGGGCGGCTCTTGAGAAAAGTTACCGCAAACGGTCAGGGGTTGTGAAAGAACAACAGACTCAGGTAAAGAGCTTCTCGGAAAAGAAAAAGGAAAAGCAGGTTGTTCTCGGTACTCTGCAGAAAGACAAGAAAAAGTTCACGGGAGAAATACAGGCCAATCGGAACAAACTGCAAAAACTTCAGACAAAAATTGAAGAGCTGATCAAGGCGGAGCAGATTGCGATTGAAAAGGAAAAAGAGCGGCAGAGACTCGAAGCCGAGCGCAGAAGAAAGGCAGGTCAGGTTCCTCTTGACAGTTCTTCTGAAGCGGATCTGGCAAAAATCTCCAAAGATTTCGATAAGGCTATCGGGTTGTTGCCCTGGCCGGTTGACAATGGTGTAGTTGTCAGGAAATTCGGTAAGGTTAATGATCCTGATCTGCATATTGTGACGACAAACAATGGTATAGATATCGCAGTACCTTCAGGGGCTCCGGTTCGTGCTGTTTCAGGTGGAAAAATTGCGCAGATTGCATACCTGCCGACCTATGGGAATATTGTTATTATGCGCCACACCAAAGCGTATCTGACGGTCTATGCTAATCTTGCCAAAATCAATGTTGCCAAGAACGACGTCGTTGCCAGTCGTGAAATTATTGGTTTATCCGGGTCCATGCCCGAGGGAGGTTCACTGGTTCATTTCGAGATATGGAAAGGAAAAGTGAAGCAGGATCCTCAGAAATGGCTTAAAAAATAGAGTACCATGAACTCACAGTACCTACATCTCAATTATGCTTTGGTTGAGGATATGTTGCTTGCATTTATCCGTAACGAGATCAGTAAATTCGGATTTCGGTCGGCATTATTCGGGCTTTCCGGAGGAATTGATTCGGCTGTTGTTTGCGAGCTTGCTGCAAGAGCTCTTGGGCCCGAAAATGTTCTTGCAGTACTCATGCCTTACAGGACAAGCAGCCCTGAAAGCGTTCGGCATGCTCGCATGATGGTCGAGAAAACAGGAATTCAGTCTGAAGAAGTTGATATTTCTCCTGTTGTCGATGCGTTTTTTCAGGGGATTCCCGATGCCGGCAACCTGCGTATGGGAAATGTGATGGCAAGGGCGAGGATGCTGTATCTCTATGATATTTCGGCAAGGGATGGCCGGCTGGTTGTCGGGACGAGCAATAAAACCGAGCTTTTGCTTGGTTACGGCACTTTGTTTGGCGATATGGCATCCGCTGTCAATCCGATAGGTGATCTTTATAAGACCCAGATATGGGGACTTGCTCGTCACCTGAAGCTGCCTGAGGAGATCGTGGCCAAAACACCATCAGCAGATCTTTGGGAAGGGCAAAGTGATGAAGAAGATCTCGGTTTTAGTTACGGGGAGGTGGATTTGTTACTCTACCTGATGCTTGAAAAAAGAATGGATAAAATTGCTATCCTGCAGGAAGGTATCGAACAATCGTTTTACGATACAGTCAGAAAAATGGTGGTGAGAAACCAGTATAAAAGGATGATGCCGGTTATTGCGAAGGTATCCGCTCGAACGCCCGGTATTGATTTCCGTTATGCCCGGGATTGGCAGGAGGTGAAGTGAGAGATCGCTCCGCTCAGTGACAAGTTAGTTTCCGGCTGTCTTTTCAGAACGACCGCTGCTCGGTGTCTGTGAGAAAATGCTTGTCATCGGTTTTCGGGTAGTCGGTCGTATAGTGTAACCCTCTTGATTCCCGGCGCATGATTGCTCCGTCTATAATGAGGTTGGCCACCTTGATGATGTTGCGGAGTTCGAGTATCTGGGTTGTAACCTTTGTTTTCTTGTAGTACTGCTCGGTCTCTTCCTTGAGAAACTCTATCCTTCGTTTGGCCCTCTGAAGCCTGAGGTCACTGCGTACGATGCCTACATAGTCGTTCATTACCTGCTGAGCTTCTTTTTTGTTGTGTGAAACAAGAATCCACTCTTCCGGGTTGACGGTTCCACTGTCATCCCAGTCCGGAAAGGGAGTGTCGTTATGGAGTGTTATAACGGCTTTCCTGATATCGGTAAAGGCCCGGTGGGCGAAAACAAGTGCTTCGAGAAGTGAGTTGCTCGCCAGCCTGTTCGCACCATGAACTCCCGTACAGGTTGTTTCTCCACAGGCATAGAGGCGGTTGATACTCGTTCTTCCGAAAGAATCTGTTTTAATACCTCCACATGAGTAATGTGCAGCCGGTACCACCGGTATCATCTCTTTTGTAAGGTCAATGCCATACTCAAGGCAGGTTTCGTAGATGTTGGGAAAGTGCTCGACGGTTTTCTGAGGGTCGAGGTGCGTAACGTCAAGAAAAACACACTCATCACCGGTTTTCTTCATTTCGGAATCAATCGCGCGTGCAACGATATCCCTTGGTGCAAGATTTTCCCGTTTATCGTACTTGTGCATGAATTCCTGGCCGTTTTTCAGCTTGAGAACCCCTCCGAAACCACGTACTGCCTCGGAAATAAGAAATGATTTTGCCTTGGGGTGATAGAGTGAAGTCGGGTGGAACTGAACGAACTCCATATTTGCTATTGTTGCCCCGGCCCGGTATGCCATTGCGATGCCATCTCCGGTCGCTATGGAAGGGTTTGTCGTATGCAGATAAACCTGGCCCAAGCCGCCTGAGGCGACCATGGTTATTTTGGCAAGTATTTTTTTCAGTTTCCTGTTTTTCGAGTCAAGCGTGTATGCGCCATAACAGTTGATATCATTGGTTTTGATGCCAAGATGGTGTTCCGTTAGAAGCTCTACTGCGAAATGGTGCTCGAGCAACGTTATGTTCGTATGATGGTTGACTCTTTCAAGCAGCGCCTGTTCAACTTCCTGACCGGTGAGGTCTTTGGCATGGACGATTCTTTTTCTGGAGTGCCCACCTTCTCTGCCAAGGTCCAGGTTTTCACCGTTTGTCGTCGTGAAATCAACACCAAGTTCAATCAGTTTTTTGATATGTTGCGGGCCCTCTCTGACCATGAGAGAAACCATTTCATGGTTACACAGCCCTGCACCTGCATCGAGTGTATCCTCTATATGAAGTTCGGCGCTGTCGTTTTCACCAACAGTTGCAGCAATACCTCCCTGGGCCCAATTGGTATTCGAAACACAGCTTTCTTTTTTTGTAATAATGGTTACATTTGCGTAGTCGGCGATGTGCAGTGCGAAATATAATCCTCCGATGCCGCTGCCGATGACCAGGACATCGGTTTTGATTTCTTCTTTCATAAATGACTATGGGGATATGTTACGAGGAATAGTCGGCGAGGTTGTTGTGTGTTTTCGCTGATACATATTCCAGGAAAAACACAAGAATCAGCCCTGTTGCCATCAACAGCATAACGGAAGTGACCATGGGGTCGGACCCGGTGGCCTGAAGATAGGTTTCCGGCATGACGTTGGATGAGAAGAGCAGAGCTTTTTTGCCGTCGGCTACTGCATCCGCAACAGCTATTTTCCATGGCCATACCTTGGTTAGTGAACCGATCATGATACCGGCAAGCAGCATCATTGTCTGGTCATGGTAACGTTGCAAGAGCTTTGAAAGAATTCTGACGAAACCAAGCAGTCCAACGAGGCATCCCACTCCGAAAACAGCAATGACGGCAACGTTGAACTCTTTGATGGCTTCAAGAACAAATGAGTATTTCCCCAAGAGCAGTAAAATGAAACTGCCGGATATGCCGGGTAGTATCATGGCACATATGGCGATTGCGCCTGAGAGAAAGATGAACCACCAGCTTTCAGGGGTTGCTACGGGGGAGAGGCTCGTTATTAGAAAGGCTGAAAGCATCCCTAGTAGTCCTGCTGTCCAGGCGATAAGGGAATGTGTTTTTACTTTCCGAACGATAACTACAGCTGATGCGATAATGAGTCCGAAAAAAAACGAGAGCAATAGCAATGCATGGTTTTCGAGCAGAAATACAATCGTATTGGACAATGTGATGATACTGATGAGGATACCGAGAAACAAACTCAGTAGAAAGCTTCCGTTGATGGTTTTCCAAAAAGAGCGAAATTCAAAACGGAATAACTTTCTTAGCGCCGAGCTGTTTATCGATTTCAGTGAAGCTATAAGGGTTTCGTAAATTCCGGTGATAAACGCAATGGTACCGCCGGAAACACCCGGAATCACATCTGCTGCACCCATCAGGATGCCTTTGATGGTTACAGGAAGATAGTATTGTACTATTTTTAAAACCATTGAGTTAATCGTATTCGGCGTCAGTTCCGGTTGTCGTTGTTTTTCTTCCTGAGATATTTCACTGAGTTGGCAATAATGATAATGATACCCACAAGAATAATATAATGTACAAAATCAACCAGATCGGGGAACAGGGCTGCAAGAAAATAACCGGCCGAAGTAAAGCATAGTACCCAGACGACAGATCCTGATATGCTGTAAAAAAGAAAAACCGGGTATGGCATTTTAGCCACACCGGCAAGTGTTGCGGTAAAGCTTCTTACCACAGGAACGAAACGTGCGAGAAAAACCGCTTTTGAGCCGTGCTTTTCGTAAAACCGTTCTGTTTTGTCGAGATGTTCTTTGCGGAAGAACATCGTTTCTTTTTTGTTCAAAAAGGCTCGTTGAAGCTGTGAGCCGATGAAATAGCCGGTCGAATCTCCCATAATTGCGCCGAGACAGAGTGTTGCAACAACAAGTGGGAAATCGAGCTGGCCGGAAGCTGCAATCAGTCCTGCTGTAATAAGCAGGGAGTCGCCGGGCAGGAAAAAACCTGCAAAAAGGCCTGTTTCTGCAAAAACGATTGCAAACAGCAGGGCGTAGCCTCCCCAGATGATAAGTTCTTCAAGCGTGTGAATGTCTTGCATAAAAAATAAGCCGCCATCATGGCGGCTTGGGTTTTAGTTCAACAAGGTATCAGGGTAACAATACTGCACAGGCGATTACGGTTGTCCATAAACCGTTTTCACCTTCTGCTGATTGTGTAATATTGAATGAATTGATGATCTTGCCGCTCATTTTATAGATTCCTTCCCGTTCATCCCAGTCTTTGTTCGGGTCAAACTCGATGCCGAGAGTTGTTGCAAGCATTGTTGCAGCAAGGTCTTCGGCATACTCTCCAGATTGTTCGGAGGTTTGGCCGTAGGGATGGTGTTCCGAAAGGTATCCGTAAAGTGATTCATCTGCCGGCAGTGCAACGCCAATTGATGATGCTATGAGACGGCCATGTTCGTTAGTGGAGTTCCTTGCCATGACAGCAAAGGTGATTTCACCGGGGGAAAGCAGTTTCAGCCCTTCTTCGACGTTCAACCGTTTGCATTTCGGAGGAAAAATACTTGATACCGTTACCAGATTGCATTTTTCAATTTTTGCGTCTCTCAATGCGAGCTCGAAAGAGGAAAGATACTCTTTGTGTTTTCCTACACCTTTGGTGAAAAATACTTTTTCAGGTACAAATGACAACGCCGTTCCCTCCCGATAATATATTTGTGAATGATGCTATAAAATTGAGCAAGTATAGGAAAAAGCCGGGTTATTCTAAATCATTTTTTCATGGCAATCTTGAAAAATTTTCGTTTTCCTGCTTTCAGTACCTTCGGTTCTTTTTCAAGACGAACCTCGAAGTTTATGTCATTGATTTTTGTTTCGTCGATCTGGACGGCGTTCTGGCTGATGAGTCTGCGCGCTTCACTTTTTGACGAAGCAGCGTTCAGTTCCACCAGCAGTGTCACTAATGGAATCGACTCGGCTTCAAATGTAAACTCCTCTATGTCGGTCGGCGCTTTTTTATGAACGAAAACCCTGTCGAAATGATCTTCCGCTTTTCGTGCAAGTTCTACAGAGTGGTAGGTCGATACGATCTCTTTTGCAAGTGTTCTTTTTGCTTCTCTCGGATTTTGTTTGATAATTTCTCTGAACAGCTCGATCGACTGTTTCGAGCTTGGCAGGAGAAGAGTGAAATAGGTTTCGATCAGTTCATCCGGAATGGAAAGGATTTTTCCATAAATATCTTCAGCTGTATCGTTGAAGCAGATGGCATTGCCGAGTGATTTCGACATTTTTTCCACGCCGAAAGTGCCGATAAGCAGAGGCATGGTGATGCAGACCTGAGGCTGAATACCATACTCGCGTTGCAGATCCCTGCCGACAAGCAGATTGAATTTTTGATCTGTTCCACCCAGTTCGATATCGTTGCGCAAATGGACCGAATCCATGCCCTGTGCAAGAGGGTAAAGAAATTCGTGTATCGAGATCGGCTCACGTAGCTTGTAGCGTTTTTCGAAATCATCTCTTTCAAGCATTCTCGCTACCGTATAATGACTGGAGAGCCGAATGACATCATCAAAAGTCATCCGGCCGAGCCATTCCGAGTTGTAGCATATGGTTGTTTTTTGGCGATCGAGAATCGTTGAGGCTTGTTCAAAGTACGTTTGACCGTTTTGCTTGGCTTCAGCTGCTGAAAGCTGGGGTCTTGTCTTGCTTTTGCCTGACGGATCACCGATCATGGCTGTAAAATCACCGATGATAAGAATTGCTTCATGGCCTAAATCCTGAAAGTCCCTCAGCTTTCTCAGTACGACGGAGTGGCCGAGGTGCAGGTCCGGCCTGGAAGGGTCGGCACCGAGTTTGATTTTCAGGGGTTTTTGGGTTTCAAAACTTTTGGTCAGTTTCCGTTCGAGCTCTTCTTCGCTTATAACCTCGACGGTGTTACTGACAATAAGGTCGAGCTGTTCTTTGACTGGTGGGAAACTCATGGTTGAAATCGTTCTTTATCTGGATTGTGACAGGTTTACATTACCCTGAAAAATAATCACAGGAGATGTAGTAATGCTTGTTGAATTATAGTAAGAGAAACGTCGGATCACCCTGTCGAAAAAGTGTTTTATTTTTCGGGAGGTATGACGATGAAAGAGAGAGGGCAAAGTTGTTCCTTTCCGTGCTCTCTTCGTGTTCGAGCCGGGGAATCATGGTTCCGGAAGGATTACGGCTAACGTGCCACATGCTGTGCGGCTGAACAATTTTGACTTTTTCGATCATTCGTTACAGGTTTCTTGTTCTGTTCACGGATAGTTCCACGTGCATCAGTACTGCTGTTTCAATCTCTGTAATTGGCGTTCGGTGTCCCGTGATTTGATGCTTTCACGTTTATCGTAGAGCTTTTTTCCTTTCGCGAGTCCAAGCTCCAGTTTCAGAACACCTCTTTTGTTGAAGAACGCTTTCAACGGTACCAGGGTGAGGCCTTGTTGCTGCAGCTTTAATTTGAGTTTTTCTATTTCATCACGTTTAAGAAGCAGTTTGCGGCTTCTTTTAGGGTCAAGTGGTTCGATATGGTTGTGTTCGTATGCCGATATCTGCATGTTTTCCAGCCATACCTCTCCTCTGTGAATTATCGCATAGCTTTCATTAAGGCTGGCTTTTCCCAGACGAACGGATTTAACTTCACTGCCTTTCAATGCAATACCAGCAACCATTGTATCGAGTATCTGGTACTCGTGTCTGGCTTTACGGTTGAGAATCGTTGTTACGTATTGTGCTTTTTTTTGCTCTTTTGCCACGGTTCGGTTGTCAGCCTTTCTTGGAAAAATACTGTACTGATAATGTAGAATTCCCGGTTCAGGTTTGGTAGTAGTGTTCCGGGATCAGGTTCCCCATGTTGAGGACAAGGTGCGGGTCGAAGGTCTTTTTTATTCTTACCATTTCCTGTATACCTTTGTCGCCAAACATCTTGACAAGATACCCCGCCTTTAGCTTTCCGATACCGTGTTCGGCTGAAAGCGTTCCCCCCAATTCAAGGGCTTTTTCGACAAAACCCTGATACAATGCTTTTGCGGTGATGAACTCGTCATGGTTGGCCGGCAGGATGTTCAGGTGGACGTGTGCGTTACCTATATGTCCAAAAATTATATAACGAAATCCGTGTTTTTCACAAGTATGCCGGTAAAAATTGAAAAGTTCGATGAAGGAGGCATCGGGAACGGCCATGTCGGTACTTATCTTGCTTTCCGTTTGCTTGCTCAGCCACTCGTTGACCTGGACAGGAAGTTCATGCCGAAACGTTTTCATCGCTCTTTGTTCATCGACATCGAGAGCAATCCAGGACTCATCTGTCATGGCATTGAAACTTTCCATGAGTTCGAACCATGCCTCGAGCGTTTCTTCCTCTTTTTCCTGCCCGGTTTCCTGTTCGAAGAAAACAGCCCCGGCTGTGTTCACAGGAATTTCGGGGTACACCTTGCGAAGAAAATCAAGAGAGTTGCGGTCGAAGAACTCCAGTGCTCTCGGGTCAACCTCCTTGTTTTTCCTTTTTGCATTGTCCACAAAAAGAAACAGGTCATCAAGAGTGTTGAAATAAACAAGGCACGAAATGATTTTTTCAGGGATCGGAATAAGCAGAAGGTCTGCCTCTACAATAACACCAAGGGTTCCTTCGGAGCCTATGAACAGATCGATAAGGTCCATGCTGCGGGCAGAATAATAGCCTGCATTATGTTTTGAGGTAAGAGGAAGGTGATAGCCGGGAACTTTGAACTCCATAGTGCCTGCAGATGGCAGGTCGAGACGAAAGGTGTCATCTTTTCCGGTACTATATTTTCCTCTCGGAATATCAAGAATGTCTCCGGACGCCAGAACAACGGTAATACGTGCTATGTGATTTCTCGTGGGTCCGTACTTGTAGGTGCGTGCACCCGATGAATTGTTGGCAATGGTGCTGCCGATAAAGCATAGTTTTTCTGTAGGGTCCGGAGGATAAAGCCAGCCGAAGCTTTCAGCTTTTTTCTGAATATCTTCAAGCAAAGCTCCCGCACCAACCGTCATGACAGCCTCGTTCCCGTCACATGAAACGGGATCTTCTATCCGGTTGAGTTTCTCCATGGCAATGACATAGTCACCGAAAGGTATCCTGCCTCCGGTGGTGCCTGTACCGTTCCCTGCTACCACGAACTTTTTTCCGGAAGAAACGCTTTCTCTCAGCAGCTTTGAAACATCCTCGATGGTTTCAGGAAAATACACGCCGGGCGTGTGGCCGGTTTTGATATTGCTGGTATCTTCCAGAAACCCTTGAATAAGATCAGGATCGTCTTTATAAATCATTTCTTTGCGGTTCATTTACACTGCTGTCCATGTGTCCTGCGGTCAACGATAAACTGTCAACGGCAGTGGTGTCAGGACCGTTAACATAATAATTAATCAGTTTTCCGGCTATAGGTGCAGAGACACTTCCACCATAGCCGGCATTTTCAACCAGTACGGTGATGGCAATAGATGGTTCTTCAAAAGGGGCGAATGCAACGAACCATGCATGATCTTCACCGTGCGGGTTCTGTGCTGTACCGGTTTTACCCGCTACCTTGACATTTTTCACCGCAGCAAGTCTTCCCGTGCCTCTTTCGACAACGCCAAGCATTGCCTTGCGGACCGTTTCAAACGTTTTTTCAGAGATCGGCAGTTTGTTTTTTCTGAAATCAAGCGTTTCGATAGTGTCACTCTCGTCAGGAAGGTAACCTTTGACAAAATGGGGCTGATACCAGGTTCCTTTGTTGGCTATTGTAGCGGTAAATGCCGCAAGCTGGAGTGGTGTAGTGTTCAATTCACCCTGGCCTATAGCCAAACTGACAAGGTAGCCTCTGGTCCACTTTCCCTTTCCGTATCGTTTGTCATAGTAGTCAACCGACGGTAGCGGGGATGAACGCTCTCCGGGCAGGTCGATGCCACTGGTTTTTCCGAATCCGAACATTCTTCCATACTCGGTCCATTTTTCAAATCCGAGATCGAAGATCAGATTGTAGTAATACGTGTTACACGACTCGATGATCGACCGTTCCAGATTGACCGGACCGTGTCCCTGTCCTCCATGGCATAGGAACCGGCCTCTACCCAACCTGAAAACCCCGGAGCAGTAGATCGTTTTTTCCGGTGTTATGGCTCTTTCTTCAAGAGCTGCAATTGCAAGCAAAAGCTTGTAAACGGAACCCGGTGGATACGATGCCTGCGTCGCACGGTTGAACAAAGGTTTGTCCGGGTTGCGAACGATCTCGAGCCACTTTTTGCTGTCGGTTGTGCCGTTCAGGATTTCAAGGTCATAGTCAGGCTGGCTCGCCATGGCCAGTATTCCACCGTTGCGGGGATCTATAGCTACGACAGCTCCGGATTTTCCGGTTTCTTTCAAAAGATCTTCGGCAAGTTTTTGGAGGCCGGCATCGAGCGTTAGATACAAGTCGTTACCTTTGATGAACGGACGATCCCTGGCTCCGTTTTCAAATTTTCCAGCGGACTTGCCGATTGAGTTGACCAGTTCGAACCGCGTACCTTTCTCACCTCTCAGATAGTCCTCGTATTTTTTTTCAAGCCCTTTGCTACCTGTTTTGTCATCCGGTGTATATCCCTTTTGAGACATCTCTTCAAGCTGGTTTTTGGAGATGAAGTTCAGATAACCGAGGATATGCGATGCTCCAAGTTCCAGTGGGTATTTTCTTTTATTTTCGACCTCTATCATAACTCCCGGCAGTTGCCAGAGATTTTCGCTGAGACGCATCATTTCCTGCGGCTCTATGTCTCTTCCTACAGCAACAGGAGCAAAGCGGTTATACTTGAATCCTTTCTGTATCCTTTCCGAGAGTTCTTCGAAGGTAATATCCAATAAGCCGGCAAGCATGTTTTTTTTCAACGAGTCGGTAAATTCTGCGGGGACGACCTTAACCGAATACAGCGGTTGATTGTCAACGATCACGGTATCGTTTCGGTCGATCATCCGTCCTCTCGGGGGTTGTACCCATACTCTTCTCAGGCTGTTGGCATCCGAAATGGAACCTAGTTCCTTGTATTCGAAGATTTGAAGATAAATGAGGCGCGAAAAAAGGACTGCAAAGACCGCTATGACAACCAGCGAGACGTTGAATGCCCTTTGCCGAATTTTATCCATGAGCTAAACCGTGCTTTTCAAATTTTATGGAAACAGAGCAACAAGCGAAGGATAGAAAAAAATAACCGGTAACGGTAGTTGATCAGAGCTTGTCACTACTTACTCGTTTCTTGGATATGAACTAATTGTTTACAAGGATTTTCTTAAAAAACATTTGATAGGCAAATACAGCAGCAATCATCGTCAACAAGGTTGCAATTCCTATGGAATAGGCCATGTGCAATGTCGCAGGTAACGAGAGTACATTGATCATGACAGTATACAGTACTCTCCCGGTTACAGCGGCAAGCAAAACACCTTTGTAGTACATTTGTTTTTTCTGTCGTGAAGATGCATGGCTGTCCTCCGGGATATAAAAATAACCGGCAATAAAACCTTCTATGGTTTTTGTAAGTGCTTCGGTTCCGATGCTGCCGCTCAGAATTCCGGTTGCAATGCCTGCAATGAACCCATACGTTGTGCCTTGTTTCTGGCCGTATTTTATGGCCGTAAAAGCAATGTAGATGGTAACTATGTCCGGAAAAACCCCGAAAATAACCAGGCGTGATACCGCATACTGTTGTACGATGCAGAGTACAATGAGCAGAAAGGTGTCGAGTATGGTATGTTTAAACACTTTTTTCTTATTGTTTCATACGTTTGAACGATCGTTTCCCCAGCTTGGTTCAAGGATTTGTTCTGTCTGCCTGTGAACTGTTTTTCCCGGTATCCGTGGCATCTCTCATCAATTCAACTTTTTCCGAATCCACAGTTTTTTCGGCTACCATGACATGAGTCAACGTTGAGAAATTCACGCCCAATTCGATATCGATTCTGTAAAACTGTTTTTCCGGTACGACCTCAATAACTTTTCCCACAGGTATACCTTGAAGGGCAAAGGTACTGAAATCGGCGGTATAAATCTTTTCTCCGTTATACATCGAACTGCTGAGCGGAACATAATGTATTTGTGCAATCTGTTCCTGTTCTCCATTCCACCTAAGGATACCATGTGTTTTGCTGCTGTCGGATACCACGCTGACACTGAATTCCGAATGTATTACCGGCATCACCTTTGCATAATTTCTTGAAACCTGAACGACCCTTCCTACCAAGCCATCCGGAGTGAGTACGGCCATATCTTTTTCTATACCCTGTTTGTTGCCTACATTGATGATCAACACGTTTTCACTCGTGTCGAACCTCCGCTCGACGACCCTTGCAGGAACAAGGTGAA
The DNA here is from genome assembly GCF_003182595.1 of Prosthecochloris marina. NCBI lineage: Bacteria > Pseudomonadati > Chlorobiota > Chlorobiia > Chlorobiales > Chlorobiaceae > Prosthecochloris > Prosthecochloris marina. Next base: position 146,558 of record NZ_PDNZ01000007.1, on the reverse strand, counting down.
CAGGAGTGTCGTCCATAAAGTAAGCTGCACGGTTGATACTGGCCGTATCTCGCAAGGCGTTGCCTTTTACAATAACATCGGCAAGCAGTGCCGAGTTCTGCAGTGTCAGTTTTTCATTTTCTTTTTTGAGATTGACATAAAGACTTACATCATTCAAGCCCTTTGACAGTGTCGCTCTCAGTTCAGTTCCTCTTGACAAGAGGCTTTTAAGTGAGTAATCGTCCTCAAACCTGATGAGGAGGCCCGCTATACTGCAGTATAACAGGAGAAGCAGGTAGGCGTTGTTGTTGCTGAAAAATTTAAAAAGCTTCGGCACGTTATCAGAAGGTTGCTCTTGTTATTCTTTCATCTTTTCTTTAACGAGTCGTTCGTCCTCAAGCTGAATCGTCACATGATCAATATTATACTTTTCCTTCAACTCTCTATGGATGGGAGGCAGAAGTTTCTGCCCTTCCTGAAGGTCGTCTACCTGAAGATGGCAGCTTAGCGCATTGATCCCGTTCGTGAGCGCCCAGACGTGCAGGTCGTGAAGGTTTTGAACATGATCGAAGTGCAGCAACGTATTTTCTATATCTCCAATGTCCAGTTCTTTCGGAACAGATTCCATGAGAACATTGACTGCTTCTTTTATGATACCGAGTGAGCTTCTCACAATGAGCACTGCAATAAAGAAACTGATTAAGCTATCCAGAACCATCAAGCCTGTCAACTGAATCAGGAGTGCTCCTCCGACTACACCGACCGATCCTGCAAGATCGCTTACTATGTGAATATAGGCAGCCTTGACATTGACACTGTTATTCTTTTCTTTTCTAAGCAAGAGAGCGTTGATGCAATTTGCCGCAAGACCGATCATACCGAAAAAAAGCATCTCTATGGTTTGGATCTCTTTCGGCATTGCAATACGTTTCCAGGCTTCTATGGTGATAAATAACGCGGTTACACAAAGAATCACTCCGTTAATAAGCGCTGCGATGATCTCCAGCCGGAAATAACCGTATGAACGTTGTTTTGTCGATGGTTTAACGCTGAGTTTAATGGCAAGAAAGCTGATCAGCAGAGCGAAAAGGTCTGTAGCCATATGTCCGGCATCAGCTATGAGCGCAAGGCTCCCGGAAAGCCAGCCTCCGACAAGCTCAACAAAAAAGATTACGGCAGTGATTGCAACTGCATATTTCAATCCTTTTTTGGCTCTACCACTTCTGAAGGTTTGTTCCGAGCGAACCCTCTCGTTATGTTCCATTCTTCATCAGAAAATGCTTGCGACAGCATTGTTGCGGGAAAATGAATGTTCGATTCATGTGAATCGGCCGATTTGGCTGGCACCTTGATTTTATTAAATTTACCGGTTTATAGCAGTATTCAGGAATGATTTTAAATTATGAGTTTAAACGTAACTGACAAATTTGTCGTTGTCGGAGACCGGGTGCTGATCAAACCTCGATCAGGCGATGAGAGAACGAAGTCCGGTATCTACCTGCCACCCGGTGTTCAGGAGAAAGAGAAGATACAAAGCGGTTACGTGCTGAAAATCGGACCGGGATATCCTGTCGGTCCCCCTCCGGAAAGTGATGAGCCATGGATGGAGGAGATTTCAACCCCTCAGTACATACCTCTTCAGGCAAAGGTTGGTGATCTGGCGATATTTATTCAAAGCAGCGCTCATGAAATCGAGTACGAAGGGGAAAAATATCTCATTGTTCCTCATGCGGCGATATTGTTGCTCATCAGGGAAGACGATGAACTTGAGTATTACCTGAAGTAGCTGATCCCCCGGTTGTGAGTTTCACGTTTTTTAGCTGTTTCTAACATCACCGTTCCTGAAGGATCGGGTTCTGAAGAAATTTTTTTCGATTTATCATGGAAGCATTTGGTACAAGCAACGATATATCTTCCGATGCACGGACTAAAGAGTTTGTTCGGCGCATTGAAAATCTGAAACAAGAAATGCGGGCAATAATTCTTGCCCACTATTACACGGTTCCCGAGGTGCAGGATGTTGCGGATATCGTCGGAGACAGTCTTGCTCTTGCCCGTGCTGCGGAGAGTACCGAAGCCGATGTGATTGTTTTTGCAGGTGTGTATTTCATGGGAGAAACGGCAAGCATTCTCAATCCTGATAAGCTTGTGCTCATGCCCGATGACCATGCCGGGTGTCCACTTGCCGACAGTTGTCCTACTGAGGAGTTCAGGGCATTCAAGAGACAATACCCTGATGCGCTGGTTATAAGCTATATCAATTCGACTGCGGAAATCAAGGCCGAATCGGATATTATCTGTACATCTTCCAATGCAGAGCGTATCGTTCGGCAGGTTTCTGAAGACAAAAGGATTATCTTCGGTCCGGACAGAAATCTCGGGGGCTACGTCATGAGGAAGCTCAACAGAAAAATGATTCTTTGGCAGGGTTACTGTTATGTTCACGAAGCGTTTAACTGGGAGGTCGTTAAGAGCGCGGTCGAGGCACATCCCGGAGCCGAACTGATCGCTCATCCTGAATGCCGGGAGGATTTGCTGCAACATGCGGACTTTATAGGATCTACCAGTGGGTTGCTCGAATATGCAGGGCGGAGTTCGAGCGAAACGTTCATTGTTGCTACTGAACCGGGCATTTTACATGAAATGCGAAAACGTTCACCTCAAAAAACATTTATTCCTGCCCCTAAAGATGCTTCTCAGCCCTGGAGTACCTGCACACAGATGAAACAGAATACTCTTGAAAAGCTGTTGCGGTGCATGGAAAGCCGTCAGCCGCAGATAGTTGTTGAAGAATCTCTGCGCCAAGCAGCGCTGAAGTCCATCCGGCGCATGCTCGAAATGTCTTAGGAGGCCTCAAAAATGGTCCTTTTGCCCAATCTCTGCGCCGTGTTCAGACTTCCCTCACGTATTCAGACATACGCTCTGCTTCGGCTTCTGAACATTCTTTGATCTTGAAAAAAAACCTCATTTTTAAGGTATCCTCGCCCATTGTGCACTATTGACTCTCTTCCTGTCACTTGTTTCTCGCTTGCCCTTGAACCCTTTGCTACTGCTATTCAAGGCGATCGTTTTTTTTGCTGCCTACTATTTCGGTATTGAAATGCTCTGCTTCTCCATGTGCATAAATGAACCCTCCTCTGCCGAGTTTGTCGACAACTTCTTCGATTTTCGAGGGGGTAACGACAAAGCAGCCGTTACTTCGGCCAATTCTTGGACCATTGAACGTCAGAAGGTTCTCGATGATGACGGGGATGGAGACGTAGTCTGCCGAGTGCAGGACAATGTCTCTTGGAAAAGCGTTGCTGTTTTTCAATGAGTCGAGCCCGTGAAGCCTTATGGCGAGTCCGTGATCTCCCCTATAAACGTTGCCTGTTTTATAGAGGCCGAGGCTGCTCATGTTCGAGCCAGAGATGTTTGAAAATCTCCGGGCCTCGAGAGTGCCGCTCTTTGCTGCATGTGCAACGCGGTAGAAGCTTTTTGACCCGATGTTCATGTCGATGATGACCATACGTTTGAAAAAAGAGGGTTTTGTATAATCCACGATGGCCAAGTGCTGCGGAGCAGCATCATGGGGATGACTACTCCTGTATTTTGAAACAGCCCTGTATGCCGATTGGATCGCTTCATCCGAAACAGCGGGAAGAGAGAGCAGGAAGCCGGAAAGGGTGCCTGTGAAAAGAAGGACGGCTGTGATACTGAACGCAATAAGCAGGGCTTTTCTTGTCATGTGTCTGCCTGGTGCTCCTTGAGGAACGTTCCGTTATTGTACTCTTCGAATGCTGTTTGCAATTCTTTGCGGGTATTCATGACAATTGGCCCGTGCCAGGCGATGGGTTCGCGCAATGGACGGCCTGAAAATAACAAAAATCTCACAGGACTGTTTTCGGTTGACACATGGACGTGGTCTCCCTCGCTACGGTACAGTACCAGAGTTTCATTATCCATCAGCGGTCCGGTTTCCATGTCAAAGTAACTTACGCCTTCGGTATCAAAAGAAAACGGTTCCGTATTGTGACTGAAATAACCTTTTCCGGCAATGATATAGGAGAAAGCGGTGTGACCTTCTTGTATCGGATGATTCCAGGTTCTTCCGGCAGGGATCGTAACATCGAGGTACTCCGGATCGGTAGTGATTCCTTCGACCGGTCCGGTTACTCCTTCTGCTTTTCCGCAGATAACGCGAATAGATACACCGCTTTGCAGATGTATTTCCGGAATCATCTCTCTCGTAATGTTTCTGTAATGTGGCGGTATCATTTTCTGAGAAGCGGGAAGGTTCCCCCAAAGTTGAAAACCGGCAACGCTGCCTTTACTGTTGCCGAAGGGCATCTCTTCATGGATTATTCCGCTGCCGGCAGTCATCCACTGAACTTCGCCAGGGTGGATCACTCCTTTGTTCCCCAGACTGTCGTGATGTTGAACACTTCCGTCCAGAAGATAGGTGATGGTTTCGATGCCTCGATGCGGGTGCCATGGGAAACCTTTCAGATAATCCGTTGGATTGTCGGATCGAAAATCGTCAAGCAAAAGAAACGGGTCGAAAAGAGGTGTCTGACTGAAACCGAACGCTCGCTTGAGCTTAACACCAGCTCCTTCGGTAACCTGCGTGCTTTTAAAAACTTTTTTTATGATCCTTGGCTTTTCCATGTCAGCGTTTCCGTTCTTTCATCAGCGGTCGCCATATAAAAAACAATTCACGGGTTTCATTCGTTCAGCTCGATATTTTTCGGCCGTAATGCTTGTATCTACAATAGATTGTGTAAATTCACCCAAACTATAGGTCGGTATCCGGTCTTACAAAATTGTATAAACTGATCATGGGAAAAAACACCGCTACTATTCTGTTTATTGGAGATGTTGTCGGCAGGCCCGGCTTGCAAATTGTCGATCATCTTTTAAAGGGACTCATTACGAAGCATTCCATAGATTTTGTTATTTGCAACGGTGAGAATACTCATAACGGCAAGGGTATCAGCAAGGAAGCTCTGCACCAGTTGAAAGAAGCAGGCGTTGACGTTATTACGGGTGGTAACCATACATGGAATAACTTCAACTTTTTCGAAACACTCAAGAGTGATCCTTCTGTCATACGACCTTTGAACTATCCAAGAGGGGTATACGGAAAAGGGTACGGCATTTTTCATATGGGTAACGGCCTTGGTGATATAGCGGTGGTAAATCTTCAGGGAAGGACATTCATGTCTCCAATCGAATGTCCTTTCAGAACGGCTGACTGGGTGATAAAACAACTGAAAGAAAAGGTTTCCTGTATTGTTGTCGATATGCATGCAGAGGCAACTGCTGAAAAAATTGCACTGGGTTGGTATCTGGATGGGAGAGTTTCTGCAGTTCTCGGTACGCATACGCATGTGCAGACGGCTGACGAAAGAATATTGCCAAAAGGGACGGCGTATTGCTCGGATGTCGGTATGACAGGGCCTTTCGAGTCGATAATCGGTATGCAGATCAAAGCGGCAACGGATCGCTTTCTCTACCAGACACCTCATAAATACGAATGTGCCGAGAATGACGTTCACCTTTCAGCCGTTCTTCTGCAACTTGACGTTGAAACGGGAAAGGCTACCGGCATCAGCAGAATTTTCTATCCGGACTTCAACCGGGGAAATCTTTGAAATTTGAAAGAAAAGGCAAAAGTGATTCCGACATTCCACTTTTGCCCTTTGACTTTCCTCTTCTACCTTTTCCCCTGCTCGAACTCTTCGGCGATGAGGACGTCATCTTCACTGCCGATATAAAGCGGGGTACGCTGATGCAGTTCTGCGGGGTCGATATCGAGAATGCGTTCCCTGCCATTGGTAGCTCTGCCGCCAGCCTGTTCGCAGATAAAGGCAAGAGGGTTTGCTTCATACATCAGGCGAAGTTTGCCGTTGGGGTGCTTTTTCGTTGCCGGATAGACGAAGATGCCGCCCGTAAGAAGGTTGCGGTGGAAGTCTGCGACGAGCGAGCCTATGTAGCGGGTGCTGTAAGGCCGTCCGGTTTCCTTATCCTCTTCTTTCAGATAGTCGATGTAGTTGATTGTTGAATCATGCAACTGGTGAAAGGAACCTTCATTGATCGAGTAGTATTTTCCCTTTTTCGGTGTAGTAATATTCTCATGGGAAAGCAGGAACTCACCGATGGTTGGGTCATAGGTAAATCCGTGCACACCATGGCCGCTGCTGTAAACCATCACCACGGATGATCCGTAGATCACGTAACCTGCCGCGACCTGCTGTAACCCTTTTTGCAGGCAGTCGTTTATATCCGCTTTTTTGGGGTTGTCGCCTGTTAGGCGGTAGATGGAAAAAATTGTGCCGACACTGACGTTGACGTCTATGTTGGATGAGCCGTCGAGCGGATCGAAAAGAAGAACATATTTACCCGTTTCGTTTTTTGGCGGGGCGATAGTCCCTTCATTTTCCTCGGAACCCATGATTGCAAACCTGCCGTGCTGACCGATCGCATTGATGATTTTTTCATTTGCAAACAGGTCGAGTTTTTTCACCTCTTCTCCCTGGACATTTGTCGTTCCTGCCATTCCGAGAATATCGACCAGTCCGGCACGAACCACTTCTCTTCTGACAAGCTTCGCTGCAAAAGCTACATCGTATAGCAAATCAGTCAGCTCCCCGGTTGCATGGGGATTGAGTTTCTGTTCTTCGACAAAGTGTCGTTCGATGGTGATCAGTTTGTTCATCTGTTCTTGTGTGTATGGGTTCGGAAATGTCTCTCTATGTTCAACCGCTTGCTAATGTAGTGTTTTTTTACAGGCATTTCAAGGTTGATGGTTGAAGCCAATGGCGAAGAACGTCTTCAATTGGCCAGCAAAAGTCATTTGTCCACCCGTAATGAAATGGTTATATAAACCGGTGGTAATTGATGCTCGAAGTTCACCACCCTTATCTCATGAAACGATATCGATGGAATATTCTCGTGTCCGACGAGGAAAAGTCGGCAAAACTTTCGCGTGACATTAATGTCAGTATGCCAATCGCAAGGGCATTGTGCAACCGCGGGATTTTTTGTTTTGAAGATGCGAAAAAGTTTTTCAGACCGAGTCTCGATTTGTTGCCGTCGCCGTTTCTTTTCAAGGATATGCAGAAGGCTGTCGACCGGGTCCGCAAAGCTGTGGAAACCGGAGAAAAGATTCTCGTATACGGTGACTATGATGTGGATGGAACCACCGGGACAGCGCTTCTTTACCTCTTTTTGCACTCTTTGGGAGCTGAGGTGTCGTTCTATATCAACGACAGGTTTTCTGAAGGATACGGTTTGTCCAAAGCCGGAGTGGCTCATGCAGTGAAGCTTGAAACATCGCTGGTCGTTACGGTTGACTGTGGCATGGGGGCTTCCCATGAAATAGAACTGCTCTCGGCGGAAGGCATAGAGGTGATTGTCTGTGATCATCATGAGCCCGAAAAACTGCCTCCGGCGTATGCGATTCTCAATCCCAAAGTACCTGGCTGCAGTTATCCGTTTCGTGAGCTCTGCGGCTGCGGAGTAGCCCTGAAGCTTATCCATGCTTTCACCGAGTCCATGAACCAACCATCTGAAAAATGGCAGCAGTATATCGATCTCGTTGCTATTGCAACTGCAGCAGATATGGTGCCTCTTGAAAAAGAGAACAGAATATACATGCACAAGGGAATGGAGCTTTTGAAAAAAAGGCCCCGTGCCGGGATTCAGGAAATGCTTTCCCTGATGGGAATAGAAGCCGGTCTGCTTGGGACAGGACATATCGCTTTCGGAATTGCACCGAGAATCAACGCTGCCGGCCGCATGCATACAGCAAGAACTGCCGTTGAGTGGCTTATTGCCGGTTCCAAGGATGAAGCGAGGGTTCATGCAGCAGAGCTTGACCGTTTGAATAAAGAGCGGCGGCAGATCGATAGTTGTATGCTGAAAAGCGCAGAAGCGATGGTTGAGGGTCACTTTGCCAGTTTCTGTTCGTCGATCGTACTGTATCATGAAGAGTGGCATCTCGGTGTTCTCGGGATTGTGGCGTCCCGGTTACAGGATAAATACTATCTGCCGACAGTTGTCATGGGTGGAGGTGACGGGGTGGTTAAAGGGTCGGTGCGAAGTGTTCGAGGGCTTAATATTTTCGAGGTTCTGCAACAGTGTGACACTTTTCTTGAAAAGTTCGGGGGGCATGACGCTGCGGCAGGTATTACGCTCAAACCGGAAAACATTCCCGGGTTCCGTAAGCGGTTCGACAGAATATGTTCTGAAAAACTTTCACTCGAAGAGCGGCAGAAAGAACTTCAGGTCGATTCCCGCTTATTGCTCGAGGATGTTTCCGGTAAATTTCTCAATGTCTTGAAACAGTTCGGCCCTTTCGGGCAGGGTAATCGGGAACCTCTGTTTTGCAGTTCGAATCTCAGGCTTTCCGGGTTGCCGAGATTGCTGCAGGGTAAACATGTGAAGTTTGCCGTGAAAGATACATCCGGACGGATTCATGATGTTATTGCATTCGGCAGGGAAGACATTTATCGTGAACTCGAGCGAGGCTCACGCAGGATGTTCTCTATGATTTATTCGCTTGAAGAAAACGAGTGGAACGGTCGAAAAAACGTTCAGCTCAAGCTCAAGGATATGGGATTTGATGAATGAGTCGCTCTTCGATATCCTTAATTTTTAACCCGTGAGGGGATGATCCCGATACATTTTTGGGGATTGAGTTATCATCTGTTTAGCTCTTTTGCCGCTTTCGAATTTTAGAGATTTTTTGTTTGTTATTTTGTGAAATAAGCGTATTATTCGTGTGATGTATAGGTAAAATATATCACTTCGATATATTGTTTATATATCCAATCGTATCCGTGCATCCTCATCGATATCCCTGGCTTGAGAGTTCCTATCCGTGCTCAAGTGCCTTGTTAAGGAGCTTCAAGAGAATTCTGTTTTTGTTTTGCATGTTTACCTATAACTTTTTGCCTCATGAATAGTTACGTATTGCACATCAAAGATCAACACCCCATTTCTGTGACGTTTAAAGATAAGGCGCAAGGAAGTAATTTTCTTAAAGAAGGTGAGAGCATCCTGACACTGAGTACGGAGAAAGGCTCGATGTTCGTTTCTACCTCGAGTTTTGTGGCATTGATTCCTCAGGACATCGGACAGCCGGCAACAACCATGGAAACGGAAAAGGAGGAAGTGGAGTGATCACGCCGAGGTTCATACACAATTTGCCGTTAGTCTCGTTCCTTGCCATATGATTGTCTTTTTTGCTATTCCCGGGTTCTGTAAGCGGTTCGACAGGATATGTTCTGAAAAACTTTCGCTCGAAGAGCGGCAGAAAAACTTCAGGTCGATTTCTGTTTATTGCTCACTTGAAGAAAACGAGTGGAACGGTCGAAAAAACGTTCAGCTCAAGCTCGGGGATATGGGATTTGATGAATGACTGAGCGAGGCCCCTTTCATTATCTGCAGATTTTTCCCCTTAAGCAGATGAAGTGATGCATGACCAATCATAATCAATAATTATCATCTATTCACACGTATTATTCGCTTTTATTTTTGCAAAACTTTGTTTTTGGGTGAAATAGGTGTATTATGAATGTAGTGTATAGATAGAACGTATCGCTTCTACAGGCTATCAGTATGCCGTTTGAATACCCTGTACCCCATCAGTATCCGTTATTTGAGTATTTATTTTTGTTCCTGTGCCCAGCGAAAGAGTGATCGCACAGTGGGTGGTTTTGCATGTTTACCTACAAATTGGGAGACATCATGAACAGTTACGTTTTGCATATCAAGGATCAGCATCCCATTTACGTTACGTTTAAAGACAAGGCGCAAAGAAGCAACTTTCTGAGAGAAAGTGAGAACATCCTGACGCTGAATACGGATAAAGGCTCAATTTTTGTTTCCACCTCGAGTTTTGTGGCATTGATCCCTCAAGATATCGGGCATATGGAAAAAGAGGAAAAGGAAAAAGAAAGTGTGCTGAATTTGTGCAGTGGTTGAGTGGTGTTTTTGCCGATTTTCGCTATGGTGTCATGTTCTGGCGAACATGGTTCCGTTACTTCATTACGGTGTGCCGTGGTAAAGGGATAAGTATAGTGGAAAATGCGTGTCGATGAGCTTTTGAAAAAACCACGTTCAGGTGATGTACTGTCTCACCAAGAGCTGGTTTATTTGCTTGATCTGGCACCGGATTCGATGGAATCCTATATGGTCATGGCTGAAGCAAACCGTTTCTCGAAGGAACTGTCGGGAGGGAAAGCCGAGGTCCATGCTCAATTTGCCGTTAATCTCGCTCCCTGCCCGTATGATTGCCTTTTTTGCTCTTTTGCAAAGGTGAACGGTGTTTTCAATGAATCCAAAGAGCTGAAACCGGAAAAAGCCGTGGATTATGCTCTTCAGTTTGAGCGTGATGGGGCAAATGCCGTGTTCTTGATGTCGACGGCTACCTATCCGTTCGGGCGCTTTATCGAAGTGTCGCAAGAGGTGAAGAGGAGTCTTCAGCCGGAAACAACCTTGATTGCCAATGTCGGTGACCAGACGCTCAAGCATGCTGTCAAGCTCAAGGATGCAGGCTTTTCGGGAGTGTATCATGCGGTTCGTCTTCGTGAAGGCAAGGATACCCGCTTATCCGTAAAAGGCAGAAAAGAAAGTATCGCGAATTTCAAGGAAGCCGGTCTTGAAGTGGGGACATGTGTCGAACCGGTTGGACCTGAACATACCAATGAGGAGTTGGCCGAGATGATAGCGTTTACGGCATCTTTCGATCCGGCATACAGCGGTGCTGCTCGGCGGATTCCTATTCCAGGAACTGCGATAGCACGGCTCGGAACAATCAGTGAAGCGCGAATGGCTCAAATAGTTGCGGTTACCAGGTTAGGGATGCCGCGGTCGGTTACGGGTAATTGCACTCACGAGCCCTGCACTCTTGGAGCGATCGGTGGGGCAAATCTTTTTTGGGCGGAAGTCGGAGCCAATCCGCGGGATACAGAACAAAGTACAGAAAATGGCAGGGGAGAGACGGTCAGTAGCTGTCATGCTATTTTCAAAGAAAGCGGCTGGGATGTCGGCAATGGCCCGTCACGCTATTACAATAGTGTCACAACAGAGTATTGATGACACCTCGATTTATTTATTCCGCACTTCAATTGCTTCGTTGGTCCCGACAAGCCGGGATCAAAATCCTCATGTACTCTGTGTACACTCCGGTTTCTGTGCTCCGTTCGCCTTGCACTTGAATCGCTCATGACAATAAATAAAGGTGTCCTTGAGTGTGACGATAACCCCCCCCCACCGCTTAGACCCTCGCTTCATAATTCTTTTTCCCTTTTTCATGTTTTTCCCCCGCTCTACCTTGCAGGAACATACCGATAAGTGCTGACAGAGCTCCAATTGCAAAGAAAATGAGTGAGAGGGCTACGCCGGAATTCGTATCGAGTCCGAGAGGTTGCAGCAGGTAGAAGAAGGTTATTTCCCTTGCCCCGGCACCACCTACGGTAATCGGCAGCACAACGGCAACCGTTGAAACAAGGAAAATGGCAAGGTAGTCGATATGGTTCGACGGCACGGAAAGCGCCAGAAGAATGAGCCAGGCTGAAAGCGCTTGGGCGGCCTGGATAAGTATGGATTCTCCCGCGGTAATGAGAAAGATGCTGTTGAACTGTTTGTAAAGAAGCCTTGTGAGCAACCATGACAAAGGGTAGGAAAGTGCGATGACCGCATAGGTTGCAGGAACATACTCAGTGTAAAGCTTCGCGAAACCGCTCGGTATGAGAAAGACTGCCGTCAGGAACGCCAGCGCGAAAACACCAGCGACCCGATCCCAGAGCACAGCATTGAAAACGTTTACCATCTTGATGCTGTGGTTCTTTTGAAGAATGTAAATCTTGTAGCCGTCACCGCCGATCCCGCCGGGCAGAAACATGTTGTAGAACATTCCCAGATAGTATAGCTGTAGATTATAGAGCTCTCTGAGGTGCAGGCCGATTGCCCTGAAGAACCTGTTCAGTCTGAGGGCGTTAAGGATTTTCGAGATGTTGAATACCACGAATGCAAGCATCAGGTAAAGCGGGTTGGCCGTACCGATGATTTCCAGAAGCTTTTCCGTATCGGTTTTTATCAGGACTATGGACAGGGCGACACATGATATGAGGATTTGAATGACTGTCCTGACAAGTTTTTTCTTACTGACGCTCTTTTTTATCAACTATTTCTCTTATGATGTAGGGTTTCTTGTTCTGGGATTCGTAGTAGGTTCTCATGATAAACTCGGCAATGAACCCCGTTGTGATCAACTGGAGGCCGGTAAGTGTCAGAATCACACCAAGCATCAAGAGGGGGCGTCCTCCTATCTCTTGTCCCGTGAGCTTAACGATGAGAAGATAGAGGTTGATCGCGATGCCCAGAAAAAAAGCAAGAAAACCCAATGTTCCGAAAAGGTGCATTGGTTTTTGGCCGAATTTCTGGAAAAAGACCATGAAAAGAAGGTCACTCAGTACCTTGAAAGTTCTGCCGATGCCGTATTTGGAAATACCGTACTGTCTCGCGTGATGCTTGACATCCATTTCGGCCATGCGTGCACCGTAAAGCTGAACGAGTACAGGAATGAAACGGTGAAGCTCACCATAGAGCCCTAGGTTTTTAGCGACTTCTTTTTTAAAGACTTTCAGGGTACAGCCGTAATCCCTGATGTGAACATCCGTCATGGTTCTGATCAGGGCATTGGCGATCCTGCTCGGAATTTTTCGAAGAAACATGCCGTCTTTCCGACCGGCTCTTCTGCCTGCTATGACATCGAGGTCGTTTTCTTCAAGGTAGGCGATCATGGCCGGAATATCGTTCGGATCGTTCTGGAGGTCGCCATCCATAGTCGCTATCAACTCACCGCCGGCATGGTCAATACCTGCTGCAAGGGCGGTTGTCTGCCCGTAATTTTTATTGAAAATTAAAATTTTCGTGTTCTCTGGAGCAAATTTTTGGGTGGTCGATACGGTTGCATCGGTCGAGCCGTCATCGACAATGATGATTTCGTGTTCAATACCGGATAAAGCTGATTCGAGTGCTTCAAAGAGCGGTTCGATACTTTCTTCCTCGTTCATTAACGGTATAACAACCGAAAGTTTCATAAAGCAGGGTTCATTGAACTCTTTGTGATCCGCCTCGATTGACAGAATCAGGAGTTTTTGCTAAAACAATGCCGTTTTTTTCATAAATGACGATAGGGTTTTGGAGCCTTTCGAGGTATTTGACATTCGTCAAAACAATTTCCCCCGGCTCCGGTTTCCGCCTTTCGGTCAAGGTTTCGGAATATACTAAAAAAGAAGGGTTATTGATTTTCCACATGACGATTTTATAACCCCGTTCTTTTGCGATAAATGCGGCTTCTTTTACCGGTTCCTGCAAAAGTCTCGCGGCAAGAGGCATAATGTGGAAATTGATTGTAAGGCAGAAAATGATCCCCCCTGCGATAAAACGGCTCGGGACAGATACGCCGGAGAAAAATGAGCATCCGATGACTGTGGCAGCTGCGATTGAAAGCAGTAGTACGTGTCCCGACTGTTCCATGAGTGCTGTTGCGCTCTCGAGAAGAGCTGAAATATAGAGGTCATCCGTATGTATGTGACTGACAAACAGGGGTGCACATGCGAGCAGTAGAAGGAACGTTGCAGGCCATAGGTTGATCAGGAAAGCCCGGCGGATAGAATGCAGTCCCTGAGCCATAAGGATGAAAAGTGGGGTATAGCCGTAAATGATGTAGTGGGGCAGTTTTGTTCCCGAAAGAGAGAAAAAGATAAAAACAAAACTGAACCAGGTCAGCAGATAGCTATTAAGAGGATCGGTGGTCAGGGGCCTTACTTTTCGAAAAACCGGCCCGAGCAGCCCCGTAGCGGGTGAAATGCCGAGAAGAAGAACGGGGATGTAATACCAGAGTGAGCCGCCATGCTGTTCCATCGGGCTGCTGAATCTGCCGATGTTGTGTTTGAAAAAGAAGCCTTCAATGAACGCCATTCCCTGGTCGAGGTATTCAAGAGTGTACCACGGTAGAACGATTACTGAAAAGAGGAGTATTCCTGCAGGGTTGAAAATTGCTTTGAACCATGATTGAAGGTCTCGCCGGAGCAGAAAAAAAATAAAGGAGACGGCTGCTGGTATCAGTATGGCTACCGGTCCTTTCGTCATGACTCCAAGACCTATAGCTGCAAAAGTAAGCAGAATGTATTTCTGTTTTCGCTCTTTGTAGTATAGAAATATGGTAAACATGCTGAGGGCAAGAACAGCGTTGAGCAGTGCGTCGGCAATTGCTGCTTTACCGATAATGGTCACCTGAAGAGAGAGAACCATGGTAGCGGTAGCGAAAAAGGCTGTAGATCTATCAAACATTCTGCGGGTAAAAAGATATACTGCACTTCCCCATACAGTGGATGCAAGCGCTGAGGGCAGGCGGAAAGCAAATTCGTTCAGTCCGAAAAGTTTTACGCTCAGTGCCTGCAGCCAGTAGATCAGAATCGGTTTATCGAACCGTGGTTCTCCATAAAGATAGGTGGTCAGGTAATTACCGCTTGCCAGCATTTCACGGGTTGCTTCGCTGAAAGCCCCTTCATCGACGTCGAAAAGAGGACCGGAGCCCAATCCGGCAAAGAAGCTCATTATGAAAAGAGCAGCCAGCACAAGTATGTCCAGGCAGGTAGAATGTTCAGAATGGCTTGTCATACATGGTTTTCCGGAAATATTTGTTGTAAAGCAGGATGGTTGTGGCTAAACCGAGGATTGAGCCGGCTATGACATCACTGAGCCAGTGTTGGGCAAGAATGATTCTGCTCGCAGCAACGCTAACCCCTACGATATAGAAAAATATTTTGTAGCGTGGGAAAATCAGAGCCATCGCAGAGGCTGCTCCTATCGCTGTGGCTGAATGGCCGGAAGGAAATGATTGCCAGGCATACTCGAGGTGAAAAAAATCAAATCCATAGATTTGATGGTGATCATAAAGCCTTGGCCGTGCTCTGCCAAGAAGGCTTTTAAGGGTATAGGCAACGATTCCCGACAATGCGACGGAACTCAGGAGCAGCAGGCCGCCACCCGCATTGAGCGGATCTTTTTTTCTGTAGAACAGCCATAAGAGTAACCCCCCGGCAAGGTACCATTGAGATTCACCAAGCCTTGTGATCTGCTTGAAGATCCGGTACAGCATGCTTTCCTGGAGGTCAAGAAAAAAATCGGTAACAGGACGGTCAAGCCAGATATAGCTTGCAGTACAAACGAGGATCAGGGTAACAAGACCTGTGATTGCCGAGACGGTTTTTGACATGAACAAATTAAGCAAAAAGTCGGGTATTCTACCAATACGGTAGGGTAACTGCAAGGGTTTTCTTCAACGATGTGCCGAATTGTCAGAAGTTTTCTCTCGTACGGGACATGACGTTATGACAAGACACGATACCTCCGTTTTTTGAGAGTAGTATAAGGATAAGCATAACTCATTGCAAGCGGGGAGCTAAGCGTTCGCACGTTCGAGTGGAGGTGTGTTCTTCTCATGTCGAGCGGCAGGGTTCGGGTTGAAGTGCAAGGCGAACGGAGCACAGAGACCGGTGTTTAAACAGGGTGCATGAGGATTTCGATCCCGGCTTGTCGGGACCAACGAAGTAATTGAAGCGCAGGATACAGAGAGGAGCCTCTATGAGTCGGTCAGGAGTTCAGGAGGGGTCTGCCGGTGCTGCAGTGACCACATTGAAGCGTAGAGACCGTTTTTTTTCAAAAGCTCATGATGAGCTCCCTGCTCGACGATACAGCCTTTTTCAAGAACAACTATCTTGTCGAACTGTGCCATGTCGCGCAGGCGATGAGTGATAACGAGCAAGGTCTTTGCGGGTTGTTTGTTGCATAGTCCCAGAATGCTCTGTATCACACTTTTTTCAGTGACTGTATCGAGATTTGCCGTTGCTTCATCAAGCACGATAATCGGTGCATCCTGCAAAAGCATTCTTGCAATTGCCATTCTTTGTCTTTCTCCACCGCTCAGTTTCATGCCGTGTTGCCCTACCCATTGATCAAGCTTGGTTGTAAACGATGAGAGTCCGGCGAATGTCAGTGAATTTTTCAGTTCTTTGTCATCTGCATCCGGTTTTGCCAGAAGCAGGTTTTCCCTGATAGAGGTGCTGAAAAGATAGGTTTTCTGGCTGACGATACCGATGTTTTTGCGGATCGTTTCCGGATCGAGGTTCCTGATGCTTCTATCGCCTATACAGATGTCTCCCTGTGACGGCTCCCAGAACCTCAACAACAAGCTGGTTATGGTCGATTTGCCCGCTCCACTTGGTCCGATAATAGCAACCTTTTCCCCTTCTTCGATCTGCAAAGACAGGGATGAGAGTGTTGGTGTGAATGTTTGTGGATAGGTGAAAGATATATTTTCGAACTTGATGGAATGAACGTCCGGAAACCGCTCCGGATGATGAGGGGATGGGACAGCAGGTTTCGTGTCTATAATTTCGAAAAGCCTTTTTCCGGCTGTTGCGCTGGTTTCAAGATGGTGGGTGGCGTCCGGCAGGGGGAGAAACGCCTCGAAAGACGCCATGACAGCGATAATGATGACAGCGGTATAAATTCCATCGATGGTGCCGTTGGATACCTGTGGCGTCAGAGTCCATAAAAGGGCAAGAACGGCACTGTTCATCAGGAGCCCGATCAGCGGTTCATGCAATCGTTGAATGAGTGCCTGCTTTCTTTGCAGCTTCAGCTCATCCGTTTTCAGTCGATACAGTTTTTCCGTGTGATCGTCAAGCCGGTTGAAAAGCATCAGGTCACCAAGGCCCTGCACAAAGTCGATAGTCATACTCTGCAGTTCGGCCTGGATTCCGGCCATCTTTGTTGCCGTTCCCCGGTTGATGTGACCGGTAAAAAGCGGAATACCTACTGCTGCAAACGCATGAAAACAAAGTAGTGTAATGGAAAACATCGGAGAAAAGCTCCCCAAAAGAAACCAGAGCAGGGCCGAGATCATGATTGCTGTCAACGGGGGGGCAATGACACGTGAATAGAGGTTTTCGAGTGAATCAATGTCTTTTGTTATTCTTTGCAGAAGATCCCCGCTTTTGTATTGAAGAAGCCTTGCTGGGGCGAGAGGTTCGAGAGATTCATAAAACCAGACCCGTAATCCCGAGAGGATTTTGAAGGTTGTGCTGTGAGAAACAAGTCTTTCTATATAACGGAGAACGCCTCGTGCCAGACCGAAGAGTCTGACTCCGGCAATACCGAGCTGGAGTTCGTGAAATGGCAGTTGCAATGCAGCTTTGGCGATTATATACGCTGAAGACATGAGCAAGCCTATACCGCTTCCGATTGTGGCGAAACCCAGAGTGGCGGCAAGAATCATCCACCAGTGATATGTCCGAATGATACCGAGAAGCCTCAACAGTTCTTTCATGATGTTGAATCCTCCTCGAAAACCTGTAAGGCGCTTTTGTAAAATCCTTCTTCTTGCAAAAGGGAGGAATGTGTTCCGGATTGTATGATAGATCCTTTGTCGAACACAAGGATTTGGTCGGCGTTTTCAACCGTGCTCAGGCGGTGAGCGATCAGTATGGTTGTTTTGCCTTCGACAAGCTGGTTCATCGATGCAAGAAGCTGCTTTTCAAGGCCCGGGTCGGTGTGTGATGTAGGTTCGTCAAGAATGAGGATCGGTGCATTTTTCAGGAATGCACGCGCAAATGAGAGGCGTTGGGCTTCTCCTCCGCTTATTCCGGCTCCCTGTTCACCTACAGGCGTATCGAGTCCTTTGGGAAGAGAGCTGATAAAAGAGCCGAGGCAACTGTACTCAATTGCTTGCATCAGCTCTTGTTCAGAAGCATCTTTGTTTGCAAGAAGCAGGTTTTCACGCAGACTTGTATTGAAAATATACGGGTGCTGTGGTACCCACGATATCATTTTTTGCCACTCATCACGACCGATCTTTTGCAGATCGGCCGTTCCGAGTGTGATTCTTCCCTTTTGGGGATCGATGAAGCGCAGGAGCATATTGATGAATGTGGTTTTACCTGCTCCACTAGGGCCGGTCACTGCCGTGACGCCGTCAGGAGCTATCCTGCAGCTGACATTTTTCAATGTGTACGAACTGTCTCCGGTATAGGAAAAAAAGACTTTTTCGAAAATAATCGGCTCCTTCGATATGTCTGGTAAAGACGAGGGAGTGGCTGCTGATGTTTTCTGAAAACCTTTTTTTTCGAGCACGTTGAAAATATCTTTTGCAGCACTTGCCCCCTCCATTCCTGCATGAAATTTTGTGCCGAGCTGGCGAAGGGGGAGATAGAAATCAGGAGTCAGTAGAAGAATAAAAAAAGCGGGCTTGAACGCTATCGATCCTGTGAGGAGCCGCAAACCGATTTCTACAGCAATGATTGCCGTACTGATGGTGCTTACAAGTTCGAGGGCTAAAGAGGAGAGAAACGCGACTTTCAGGACCTTCATAGTGGAATGACGGAAAGATTCGCTTATTTCTGATATGGAGCGGACTCTTTCTTTGCTTCTTCCAAACAGCTTCAGAGTTGTCAGCCCCTGGAGTACATCCAGGAAATTGCCGCTCATTCTTGAAAGAGCCTGCCACTGTTTTTCAGTTGCTTTCTGTGCGGCTTTTCCAATGAGTACCATAAAAACCGGAATGAGAGGTGCTGTCACAAGCAAGATGAGAGCGGTCAGCATATCTGCAGGAAATACCGCGAAAATAATGAAAAGCGGTATGAGAAGGGATAGAGCTATCTGAGGAATGTACTGGCTGAAGTACGGATCAAGAGCCTCAACGCCTCTGAGCAGTTTCGCACTGAGCTGTCCACTCCCGGTCGATCCCGTGTAAGGAGGTCCAAGATCGGAAATTTTGAGAAGCAACCGTTTATGAAGCAGTTTCTTTATTTTCAGGGTTCCCCGGTTTGCTTCACTCTGACTGGCCCAGCTGAAAACGGCACGACAAACGCTGATAATCCCGAAAAGTCCGAGTAAGCTAAGAATGTTAGTAAGCTCGGCATTTTCCAAAAAAACGGCACTGATAACACTGCTCAAAATGGCTGCCTGACCGATCAGGAAAGCTCCTCCAAGAACACCGAATACTACCGATGCGATAAATGGGAATGGATATTGCTTAACCAGCAGGAGAAGCCGCCTGTCAAGATTCATAATGATGTCTCATTTTGCTTCGACTAATGGTAAGCAATTAATTTGGCGTGTACAATTGAAGCCGGAAAGAAGGGCCAAAGAGCGCTGAAGGTTTCGGGATGAAAATCAACCCCACATTTTGATTTTGCCTCCGACATTTTTTTAGTATTCGAGTTCCGAATCGGGCCCGAGCCTTTTACGAAAAATCCAGTATGTCCATGCTTGATAGATCAGCACGATTGGCACGAATACCAGGGCGACGATGCTCATAATGCTCAACGTATATGCAGATGACGAAGTGTTATAGATGGTCAGGGTCCATTCCGGGTTAAGGCTCGATACCATAACTCTAGGGAACAGGCCGAGAAAAATGGTGATGGTTGAAAATGCTATTGCAATACCGGTCATGGCAAATGCCCAGCCGCTTGCATTATTTTTCAGAAGAAAAAAGACCGAGGCTAGCGCAACGACGCTGAAAACCGGCACAATACCGGGGTTGATACCGAGTCTTGCAAACAGATCGGTTTCTATAAAGGTATAGACGGTAAAAGCAAACGAAAGCAAGGTGGCGGGAGCCCAGCTTTTTTTTGCAAAACTCATTGATTTCTCATGTAATTCACCTTTGGTTTTCAAGGTGAGAAACACCGATCCATGAAGGGTGAAAATGCAGAAGGAAGCTATGCCGCATAGAATAGCGTAAGGGTTGAGAAGATCAAGAAATCCTCCGACATAATTCATACTCTGGTCGATCGGAACTCCTCTTATGATATTGGCAAAAGCGATACCCCATAACAGGGCAGGCACTGCGCTACCGAAAAAGATCCCCCAGTCCCACATGTTCCGCCAGGCGGGATTATCGCTTTTGCTGCGGAATTCGAAGGCTACCCCCCTGATAATGAGCGCAACAAGCATCAGTATCAATGCAAGGTAGAAGCCACTGAAAAGGGTTGCGTACCAATGTGGAAATGCGGCAAACATGGCTCCACCTGCAGTAATCAACCAGACTTCGTTTCCATCCCAGAACGGACCTATGGTATTGATGACCGTTCGACGGTCGCGATCTTCTTTGCTGAGAAAAGGGAGCACGATGCCTACTCCATAGTCGAATCCTTCCAGAAAAAAGAAGCCGGTAAAAAGTACTGCGACAAGAACAAACCAGATCGTTTGCAAGGTTTCAAGGTCCATTATATTCTCCCTTCGGTTGGTTCCTGAGACTGAAGCCCGGCTATAGCAGATTTTTTAATCAAAAAAATGTTAGCAAGGGTCAGGGCACTGTAGATCAACACAAAAACAATCATGGAGAACATGACTTCGCTACTGCTGACAACCGAGGCCGGAGTGACAGCTTCTTCGGTTCTCAGCAATCCGAAAACAATCCATGGCTGACGTCCTATTTCAGCTAGAATCCACCCGGTAGTGTTTGCCAGGTAGGGAAGCAGGAATGACCAGAGCATAAGCTTTTCTGCCCATGAAGGAAACATGTAACGGTTTCTGATTACGTAAAACAGTGACAGAGATGCAATGACGAGCATAAGCGTTCCTGCACCCACCATCAGGCGGAAACTCCAGTAGGAGATGGCTATGGGGGGGACGTAGTTGCCCGGTCCGTAGGTTTTTTCGTATTCAGCCTGCAACTCTTTGATCCCTTTGACTTCACCTTCAAATGAGTTGAAGGCCAGGAATGAGAGCAGGCCTGGGATTCTTATGGAAAATACATCCCTGAGTTCCTCTTCGTTTCCGATTGTAAAAAGCGAAAAGCTGGCGGGATTTTCAGTTTCCCAGAGAGCTTCGGCTGCAGCAACCTTCATCGGTTGCGTTCTGAGCAGATCTTGCATTTGAGTGTGTCCGGCTAAAGTGACAAGTATGGTGCCGGCAAAAGCATAAACCGCTCCGTATCTGAGTGATTGTTTAAAAGGTTCGTTGTTTTCTTTTTTTCTTGTGAGGTGATAGGTGCTTATGGCGATAACAAGAAATGCCCCCGTTGTAATTCCTCCGGCAATGACATGTGGGAACTGGGCCCAGACATGCGGGTTGAAAAGCAGAGCCCAGAAATCGGTCATTTCAGCTCTTGAACCATCTTCAGACAAGCGATATCCGACAGGAGACTGCATGAACGAGTTTGCGACGAGAATCCATAGAGCGGATAGATTCGATGCAATCGCTACGATCCAGATAGTTGCGGCATGAAGTTTTTTGGAGAGTCTGTCCCATCCGAACACCCATATGCCGAGAAAGGTGGATTCGAGGAAAAAGGCCAGTAAAGCTTCTATGGCCAGAGGGACTCCGAAAATGTCTCCTACGAAGCGGGAATATTCCGACCAGTTGAGGCCGAACTGAAACTCCAACACAATTCCGGTAACAACACCGACGGCGAAATTTATCAGAAAAATATTGCCCCAGAATTTAGTCAATCGTTTGTACATATCGTTGCCGGTTTTTACATAGGCAGTTTCCATAATGGCAACGAAGATTGAAAGGCCAAGGGTCAGCGGGACAAAAAAGAAATGAAATACCGAAGTCAGAGCAAACTGCAGCCGGGCCAGAAACAGTGCCTCCATGAGAGTGCTTCTTTATGAAAAGTTACAGGAAGTGGGCAATGTTTTAATGCATAAGAAAAATATGAAATTAACGGGATCTTTTTTGCACTGTTTCTCTGATCACTTTTTTAAGGGTTTCTATATTTTCAAGAAGTGTCGGAAGAAGCGCCTGTTGCTCGGCCCGGTCTTGTGTTTTTCCGGATTTTTCCATTGCATAAGCGCTTTCATACAGTGCAGGTGCGCTGATGTTGCCCGATTCACCTTTGATCATGTGTCCAATCTGCCTGACAGTTTCATGGTCCCCTGATTCGACGGCTTGCCGGAGTTTTTCAGCGTGTTGTCCGATCAGTTCGGTGAATTCTTCCAGGATACTCATGGCGAGTTCTTTGTCTCCCATGACGCGATCGAGAAAATCATTGTAATTGAAAACTTGCAATGAATGACCGGATGACTCGCTGTGATGAGATTCTTGTTCTCCGGTTCTGTCTTTCTTTAACCAGTGTTTCATCTCTTAATTGAATGTTCTGGGTGGAAAGCCTGCTTCTGTCTGCGACAACCCTTCTACGGGGAAGGCTCTTTCCGAACGTCTAATGATCATTATGGCAAGAATTAAATGTGTAGGGGGCTGCGGGATACAACATAACGCTTGATTTCCTCAGTACAGAAGGTTTTCAGCTGTAATAAAAAGTATAACGAACAATTTCGGAATAACAAAGAGGCAGATACCAAAGGAAGAGACCAGGTAAAAAAATAGAACAGAAGAACGGCTGAGAGAATAAAAGAGCACGAAAGCAAATCAGAACCATAGACTCAAAAGAAGCGTCAAGTCTGCCGTGTTCTCTCAGATTCATACCCCACGTGATGCGGTACCCATAGAGACTCTCGTCAAAAGATAGATCCCTGGTCAAAGACCTGTAAAATAGTTGGTTATTATTTCACGGGTCAAGCCCGAAGATGACAACCACGAGGGGTAGCGGAGTTATTAACGATTGTCTGCTCGAAAAACGAGAGGCTGTCCTTTTGAGACAGCCTCCTTTGTCAGTTTGTTTACAGGATGGGTCAGGTTATGAGCTTTTTCAGGTCCTCGGCGTAATTGCCGACTACGGCTTTTTTGTCGGTAACGATGCCCCTGATGTATTGGTTGGGAGTTACATCGAATGCGTAGTTCAGGACAGGAGTGGAAGGTGTTGCAACCTGGGTTCCGAAAATTGTTCTGAGTTCATCGGCACTGCGCTCCTCGATTGGAATGTGGGAACCGTCTTCAATGGTTATATCGATAGTCGATACTGGCGCAGCAATGTAATATGGTATGTTATGAGCGGCTGCGCTGACTGCATGGGCGAATGTCCCGATTTTATTGGCCGTATCACCATTTGCCGCAATTCGGTCAGCTCCTACGATGCCGAAATCAATCATACCTTTCTGCATGAGGAACGCTGAGGATGAATCAGAGATCGACAGGAACGGTATGTTTTCCGTTTCAAGCTCCCATGCGGTCAGGCGAAGTCCCTGAAGCAAAGGCCGACTTTCAGCAGTGATTACTTTTTCAATCAGACCTTCCTGCCAGGCCTGCTTGATGACTCCCAGAGCTGTTCCGGATCCTCCTGTGGCGAGTGTGCCTGTGTTGCAATGTGTGAGGACGTTGAGTTTTCTGGTCTTGAGCGTTTCTGCAAGGTCATGCCGAATGAGTTCCACACCGTGTCGGGCCATGGCATCGCAATTGGCAATCTCGTCGGTATGAATTTTTCTTGCAGCAACAAGCATCTTTGCAAAAAGTTCTTCAAGAGAGTCCGAAGTGAAGCTGGTGTCGTAAACTGCTTTCATACATGCTGTTGCGAAAAAAAGGTTTACAGCGGTTGGCCTCGATGCCTCGACATCTTGAATGAGTTTTTCGAAATAAAGCGGAAACTCATCCTTCGTTCCCTGGTAACTGTTCAAGCCCAGTATCACGGTATAGCCTGCAACTATGCCGATGAGAGGTGCGCCTCTCACCGCCAGAGTTTTTATTGCTTCAATAGCTTCGAGATGGCTTTTGGTTTTGATATACTCTTCTTTCAGTGGCAGAAATCGCTGGTCAAGGTAGCCGAGAGTATCGTTTTCGAAAGAAACTGCGTCGATCATTGTTGTTGCGTATTTATTGGTTAAAGTCTTTCGACAACGTTTTTGAAAATGGTTGTCATTTTCGGTTCAGCTTCATTTGACACTTCAATGATTTCCTCGATGCTTACAGGTTGGAGGCTGTCGGGAAAACATTCATCGGTAATGATCGACATACCGAATACCTCGGTTCCCTGGTGAACGGCGGCAATGACTTCCGGAACGGTCGACATGCCAACGACATCCGCACCTATGGTTCTGAGCATACGGTATTCTGCACGAGTTTCGAGGCAAGGACCTGAAAGAGCGACATAAACTCCTCGCTGAACCTTGATCTTGTTTTCAAGAGCGACCTGTTCGGCTATATCGAGAATTTTCGGAGAGTATGGAGCGCACATATCGGGGAACCTCGGTCCGATTTCCTGATCGTTCGGCCCGATCAGAGGATTTGTCCCCAACAGATTGATGTGATCATCGATGAGCATGATGTCGCCTTTGTTGAACGCAGGGTTGAGACCGCCACAGGCATTGGTGATACCGAGCGTTTTAACACCGAGATGTTTCATGACTCTGACCGGGAACACAATCTGGTGCATCGAGTAGCCTTCGTAAAAGTGGAAGCGTCCTTGCATGGCGACTACCTTTTTTCCGGCGAGTGTTCCAAAGATAAGCTTGCCATGATGGGTTTCTACTGTTGATATGGGAAAGTAGGGGATATCTCCGTAATCAAGAGACAGTTCTACATCTATTTCTTTGGCCAGTGCGCCGAGACCGGTTCCGAGAACAATTCCGACAGGATATTCGTCGCTGGTTTTCGAACGGATAAACGAAACAGCTTCCTGGATTTTGGCACGTTGTTCGATCATGATGAATAATTTGGGTTTATGGTAAGTTGGTGGAAAAGATTACTGGTATTGTTTTATGAAATCGCCAAGGTCACTGTACACTTTTTTCAGGGTTGACACATCGGGTAAAAAAACAACCCTGAAAAACCCTTGTGAAGGATCGGTTCCGAATCCCGAGCCATGAACAAAGAGGATTTGTTTTTCCTGCAGAAGCTTCAGTACAAAGTCTTCGTCGGAACGAAACGGAAGCATATCAAGATCGACTTTTCCCATAACATAAAAAGCCCCTTTCGGATTGTTACAACTGATACCCGGGATTGCATTCAGCATGTCGACTGTAATATCACGTTGAGCGTGCAAGCGCCTCATAACGCATTCAATATAGTCCTTTCTCAGTTTCATGGCGGCTTTTATGGCATATTGCGGAGACATTGGTGCACAGAGCCTTGCGTCCGCAAGCTTGATGAACGCGAAATGCACATCCGGAACAAGATGACTGTTTGTGATTGCAAACCATCCGATTCGCCATCCGGGCGCCATATAGTTTTTTGAAAGGCTGTCGATAGTGATTACCGCAACATCTTCCTCTGCCATGGACGCAAGCGGAATATGTTTTTCTTCATAAACAAGCTTGTGGTAGACTTCGTCGGTAATGACAAGCAGGCGGTGTTTGCGGGCTATTTCGACCAACTTCCTGATCAATTCGGGAGGATACAGTTCTCCGGTCGGATTATTTGGATTGATGACAACGAGAATCTTTGTGCGAGAGGTGATTTCGCGTTCAATTTCCTCCGGATCAGGATGCCAGTTGTTATCAGGATCAAGTTTATACTGAAGTTCTCTGGCATTCAGCTTGGCGATTATCGCATTGTAGAGCGGATAGCCGGGGGAAGGACAAAGTACCTCGTCTCCTGGGTTCAACATCGCAGTGCAGACAAGATCAGCGGCCTCTGATGCACCGAACGTTATGATGATGTTTTCCGGAGAGGTGGGGATACCACGTGAAAGAGCGTCTTCTGCGATCGCTTCAACCGCATCCTTTTTTCCGCAAGAAGGTGAATAGCCGTTATGTCCCTGCCTCAGGGCCAGAACGGTAGATTCAATGAGCTCTTCGGGTGGCTGAAAACCATACAGTATCGGGTCGCCGATGTTCAGGTAGGTAACTGTTTTTCCTTGTTCTTCCTGGTGCCGCGCTTTGCTGACAATGTTACGGATCGCATAATGATAATTCTGGACACGCTGAGCTGGAATAAAGACAGGTGAATTTGAATAAGGCATATGGTGACTGAAACCCGGGCGTTTAAAAACTGCAGTTCAAAAGCAAATATCTTGCAAAATAATCAGTTCCACAATATAAAATCCTGAGTTGACCGATTCAAATTGTGTTCGATAATAAGTGATATTTGCAAGGCAGGGTTCACATGCGGCAAGCTGTACCGTCACTTGAAGCGGATGCTTTGATTGCGGAGGGTCAATCCGAAAATAACTTGTCGATGATTTTTTGTTTTCTCCTGTCGTCAAGCTCTCCGGTCAGCACGCCATCAGGCAATGGCAACACTGTTCAACAATCTTTTTTATCGTTGCCGTGAGCCGAAAATAGCCGTGCCTATGCGGATCATTGTTGCTCCTTCCTCTATGGCTATGTCATAATCCTGGCTCATACCCATGGAGAGCTCTGTGAGGAGACCGGGGTCGGGTGAGGCCTCCCTGAGCTGTTCAAGCAGATCGGCCAGCATCCGGAACTCATATCGGGCTTTTTTTCTGTCCGGAGAGGCTATGGTCATGAGGCCTCTCAAACGAATGTTCGGAAGATTGAAAAAGTGAGCAGCCTTGGGAAGAAGTTCATCAGGAGGCAAACCAAACTTTGAAACCTCTCCTGAGGTGTTTATCTCGACGAGATAGTCGACAATGATGTTTTTTCGAGAAGCTCGTTTTGAAAGTTCTTCGGCTGTTCCAAGTTTGTCGATACTATGAACCAGTGATACTTTGCCGACAATATCTTTGACCTTGTTTGACTGAAGGTGTCCTATAAAGTGCCAGCGTATCGGTAGCTCTGAAAGCTGATCGGAGCTCTCTTTTTCAAGGAATTCCTGGACGTAGCTTTCACCGATATCCATTTGGCCTGCATCATAGGCTTCTTTTATGAGGCCTGCCGGCTTGGTTTTTGAGACGGCGATCAAACAGATATCCGAAGGATTGCGCCCGGATGTCTTACAGACTGACCGGATTTCTTCATGTAAGTGTTCGAGATTATGTGCTATGTTGTTCAATGTGCTCTCGATTATGCAGGATCATTGATTGTCTCGATTGTCTCGATAGTTACAGGATCCACAGGATTGTCATTGAAATCTTTTTCAACAACCGCGATGTTATCCACAACGTCGATCCCGTCGGTTACAATGCCGAACACGGTATACTCTCCATCAAGAAAATCATTGTCAGCCTGGTTGATATAAAACTGACTGCCGGAAGACGCTTTTTGAGGGTTATTGTCCCGTGCGGCAGCAAGAGTTCCTTTTACATTAGGGTGTTTAATTTCTGCTGGGATACGATAATCAGGGCCACCGGTTCCATGCAGCATACGGTTATCATCGTTCCTCGACAGAGGATCGCCAGTCTGGATCATGAAACCTTCAATGACCCGATGAAAGCGAATTCCGTCATAGTAGTTCTCACTGACGAGTTTTTCGAAGTTTTGTTTATGCTGAGGGGTATCATCATACAACGATACGGTGATGTCGCCAAAGTTTGTTTTAATTTTGTACTTGGTGCTCATTGTTACTGCTGTTAGTGTGAAGTTGTCGAAGATGAAATATATGGACTTCTTTTGCTCTATAGATCGATATTTCCGGTTTTTCCGGCAATTGCCAACAGGGATTCCTGTGCTTTTGCCGTTGCGGTGAAACCAGGATATTTTTTGATGATCCGCTTGTAGAGGTCGACCGCCATATCTGTTTTACCGAGCAGAAGGTAGGTGTCTGCCGCATCTGAAAGATAGGATGCCTTCAATGCATGGTTCGCAGCTGTTTCCGATGCTTTTTCAAATGCTGCAGCAGCTTCGGGAAAAGCCTTTTTATGAAGAAAGCAGGCGGCTTCACCGGCTTTCGCGGAAGCTGCCAGGTCAGGGTTTTTCCCTGTATAGGTCCGATAGTATGTCAAGGCGGAATCGGCCTCCTGCAGAGCCAGAAAGCTGTCTCCGATCAGAATTTTTGCATGGTTTCCACTCGGCGTTGATCCGTATTCCTGGATGATTTGTCTCAGCCCTGTCAGGGTGCTGTCTCCATCAACGGCGTGCTGCCAGTTTCCGTTATCGACATGTGCCTCGACCTGTGAAAGCAGGCTATAGGCGACAGACTCGTCTGACTTGTTTTGTTGCTGGTAGAGAAAAAAAACTCCGACAATGGCGATAACTCCAAGAGTCGCTCCGATGATCAGATTTTTATTGATGAAGAAAAATTCAAACAGACGATCAACCTTTTCTGCACGGTTGTCGGTTTCAATTGGTGGTACCTGTCCTTCCGGTCTTTGCTCAGACTGTTCCATATCAAGTGTCGTTGTTTTGCAAACTGTAAGTCCCGGTCAGCAACCTAAGCAAGTCTCTGCGTATTTCAAAGTTTCATCTGTTTCTTTTTTCCCGAGGTTCCTTCGTGACTGTTGGTATGGAGAACAGGTCCAGGGCTGTGTTTTTTATGATTTCAGCAGTTGCTTCAAGCGGAAGTTCTTTGATCTCGGCAATCATTTTTGTTATGAGCCCTACATAGGACGGTTCGTTGCGCTTTCCCCTGAAAGGAACGGGAGAAAGCCATGGGGCATCTGTCTCTGTAAGGAGGTCTCCTGTTTCAAGATCGCTTACAACGGTAGGGAGAGTGGATTTTTTATAGGTAAGCGTACCGGGGATGGATATCTTGAACCCAAGCCTGATACATTCACGGGCAATTTCAGTGTTGCCTGAAAAGCAGTGCATGATACCACGAAGGTTTGACGTTTTTTCTTCCCTGAGGATGTCGAGGGTATCTTGCCAGGCATCTCTGCTATGAATTACGACAGGTAAGTCGAGCTTTTTGGCAATTCTTAGCATTGTACGAAACGCGTTTTTTTGCCGTTCCGGATCATACTCGTCATAGTGGTAATCAAGGCCTATCTCTCCTATGCCGACTACCTTGGGTGAAATGGCAAGCGTCTCGAGTTCACCGAACGTCGGTTCGGCTACTCTGTCGGTGATATCGTGTGGATGCAGTCCAACCGTCGAGTGGATGAAACTGTAACGGGCAGCCAGCTCGATCGAGCGCTTACTTGTTGCCGGATCGGCACCGGTGTCTATGAGCAAGGAAACATGTTGTTCCTTCAAACGTTTTATGACTGCTTCGCGATCGTTGTCGAAATCGGGAAAAGACAAGTGGCAGTGGACATCTACGAACATGATTCATTCATGGGTTGAAAATACGGTTGTACAAGAGTAAAAGGAGGCAGGCTCCGACGGTAATTGCGGAATCGGCAATATTAAAAACCGGCCATAATGATACCCATGATCCGAAGAGGTATCCCTGATAGATGTCCACATGAATGAAGTCGACTACTCTGCCTACTGTCGCACGATCGATGAGGTTTCCAATACCGCCGCCTAAAATAAGTCCGAAGGTTACAAGAAAGGCCGGTTTACGGTTTTTCGACAAAACGACATAAACAAGTAGTGCAACAAGGATAAGTGCGGTAATGGTAATAAGCACTGCCTGTGAACCGAGAGATACGCCGAACGCTATGCCAGAATTTTCCGTGTAGGTCAGTTTCAGCCAGTTGGCGATGAGTATAATGCTGCCCTCGTTCTGCATCAGATAATCGACAGCAAGTTTTTTAGTGAACTGATCGAAAGCGACAACTATAATCGCAATGAAGAAAAACAATAACATGGTTGGTCCGGGTAAGGTATTATCAAACGAAATAGAGGATGGTACTCGAAATATGGTAGTAGGTATTACATGTTTTTCAAGGCAATCGGTTGTCTGTTGCAAGCATTTTCCGAAGCCGTTCTTTAACCGAACCGGTAGGCATTTGTTTTCCAGTCCAGATCTCGAATGACCGGGATGCCTGGGCAACAAGCATCTCGATTCCGGGGATGGTCACAGCACCTGCCTGGCAAGCCATTTGTAACAGCCGGGTGTCTATAGGATTGTAGACCATATCGAAAATAATCTGGTTCTCGTGAATTGCTCCCGTACCGTCCGGGATGATGCTGTTGTCATGTTCTGTGCCCAGCCCTTTTGTACCGATTGGAGTAGCGTTGATCAGAAGTTTGCAATGACTGATCGCGGGATAGTCATCGAATGGGTGGATTGAAAAAGATACCGGTGGAATGCTATTCTGAAAATGATGACAAAGCGCTAGGCCTTTTTCCCTGTTTCTGGTAAACAAACGGATGACCGAAGGGCTGAAATTGCTGTTTAATGCTTCAACAGCCGCCATGGCAGCACCTCCATTGCCGAAAATCCCTACAGGTTGTCCTTTTATCATTGACAGGTAAGGTTCGAGAGGCGTAACGATTCCCGCAATATCCGTATTGTAACCTGTAAGAATTCCCCTGTCATTGACGATGGTATTGACTGCGCCGACAGCCTGCGCTTCGGGAGAGAGTCTGTCCATGCAGGCAACAACATCTTGTTTGTATGGAATTGTGACGTTGAAACCTGCTATACCGAGTGCTTTTGCCCCTTCAAGTGCCGGAGGAACCTGATCGGAAGACGAGATGTTGAAAATCGTATAATAATAGGGCAGCTGCAGTATTTCCGCAGCTGCATTATGAATGTAAGGCGAATAGGAATAGTCGACGTTTCTGCCGATCAGCCCAAGAATTTTTTTTGCGCTGTACATACAGTCAGGTGCAGGTGCTCAAATTATGCCAAGTATTTTGCGAATGGAGTCCTGATTGTACAGCTCGGGAAAAGTGCTTTTGAAAAGTTGTTTTTTCCCGGGGTCGATGGTGAACGCTTTTGTCAATGCGCTGATGGTGCTTTTTTTATCACCGAGAGCGAAATAGGTGGCGGCTATTTCAAAATGCGCTTCTGCAGACTGTGGCTGAAGCTGCAGTGATTTTTCGAGAGCATTGATGGATTCAGTATATAACGACGCTTCTCGAAGAACAAGAGCGTAATCAACCCATATTTGTGGCGATTCGGCTTCCAGCTCAAGGATTTTCTCATACGTTTGAATCGAAAAATCCAGTTGCTCCATATTATAATAGGTCTCGGCTTTCAACAGAAGAAAATCGACCGATCCCGGAATATACTCGAGTGCATGATTGATGGATTGTAACGCCTTGTCGTAGGCTTTGTCGGCTTCATAACAACAGGCGAGAGCAAACCATGCATCGGCAAAGTCCGGTTTCAGTTCTATACAGCGCGAGTAATGGGAAATAGCGCTATCATATTCTTCAAGTTCTTCGTAAGCGATCCCGAGGTTGTAAAGAGCATTGATGTCGTCAGGTTCGAACTCGATGGTTTTAAGGTAACTTTCAGCAGCTTCTTCTATTTTACCGGTTATTGCCAGCACGTTTGCCCGATTGTACCATGCGGAACTGAAATCATCAGCGATAGCGATGGCCATATCGTAACACTCAAGGGCTTCGTCGTATTTTTTAAGTTTACTGAGGACAAGTCCCTTATTGTACCAGGCATTGATGTTATAAGGGTCCTGGTCGATGGTTTTTTGATAGCAGGCAGAGCTTTCCTCCATTTTTCCAAGAACATCCTTGCAGAATGCCAGTTCGTACCAGGCTTCGGTAAAATCAGGTTCAAGATCAAGACATTTTTCCAGGTATTTTTCAGACTCTGTGTAGCGTTCCAGCTTCTGCAGAATCAGGCCCCGGTAAAAGTAAAGCTCTTTTTCGAGGGATGAGTCAAAAATAATGGAGTCAAGTTTTTCAAAAGCCGCTTGATAATCAGCAGTATTGAAATGTGCAAGAGCAAGGTTCAGCATCATTTCACTGTCCGCTGGACTGAGCAGAGCAGCTTTGGCGAACGCTTCCTTTGCATCATCAAAAAAACCGTTTACAGTCAAACAGTTTCCTAAATGAAACCATGATTCGGCATTATAGGAAGCGATTTCGGCTAAATGACGGGCGACAGTCAGTGCGTCCTGATGTTTTCCCTCATCATTGAACTGATTGATTATCTCTATCAGTTGCTCACTATCGTATATGGATGTTAAATCGAGATCGTCAAGTTGAACTTTTCCGAAAAAACCATTCGTGTCGTAATTGCCGCCTTCATCAAAGAAGTCAAGGAAGCTCATAGATGTGGAGTATATTTTCTTCTTCGTTTCCTTCTACTACATGTCAAAATAAATATACGAGATTTTTTGCAAAAAGAGAGCTTCACAGAAAACGCTTTCAAACAATCCTTCTGTCGGTCGAGAGGGTGCCGTGTCGCCGTTATGTGCCACCGTTTTTTTTGGGTTTGTTCCTCTCATAGAAAAATTTTATGACGGATTCTGCCATTTTGGGTCCGATTACTGTCTGGAGTTGTTCCTGAGAAGCATGTGAAATCTGTTCGGTCGAACCAAAATGTTCCAGAAGCTTCATAGCGCTTTTCTCCCCTATACCCGGAATATCGGTCAGAGACGTTTTAAGGGTGCGTGTTGTTCGCAGTTTTCGATGGTAGCTTATCGCGAAGCGGTGAGCTTCATCGCGTAATCGCTGCAAGAGCTTGAGCGCTGGTGAAGTCTTGGGAAGATTAAATGGATCACCGATTCCGGGCAGATAGATTTCTTCAAGACGTTTTGCAAGGCCGATTACCGGCACGTTGATTTGCAATTCAGTGAGAGTTTTCCTGGCAATGTTAACCTGGCCTTTTCCACCATCAATTACAATAAGGTCAGGGATCGGAAGCTCTTTCGAGAGTTTCCCGCTGTAACGGCGTACCAGTGCCTCGTGCATGGCTGCATAGTCGTCGGAGCCTTCAATACTCCGCAGTTTGAATTTTCTGTATTCGGACTTTCTTGGTTTTCCATCGGTAAAGCATACCATTGAACTGGTGTAGTCACTGCCTTGAAAATGAGAGTTGTCGAAACATTCGATTCTTTTGGGCAAGTGTTCGAGATAGAGTGTTTCTTGCAGGGCTTTGAGAGCAGGATGTTCCCGAGCAATTTCACCGCGCTTTTGTTTTTCTATCAGATATTCCTGTAAGTGATGGCGGGCATTTTCCTGACACATCTCCACAAGTTTGGCCTTTTCTCCTCTCTGCGGAGTTATGAAGCGTATCGATTTGATGACGGATGTATCTTGTTTTTTTGGATTGGAAAGCAGCGAGTGAAGAGCTTTTTGGTTCTCTGCCGGTAGAGCGGCCTGCGTGAAAATTTCCTGTGGAATAAGGTCCGGAGTTTCCAGGTAGTATTTTTCAAGGAATTTCGACAGCAGGTTAGCAGTTGGTTCTTCTTCTGTATTTGAGAAATACATTCTCTGAGACCCGAGCAGTTTGCCTTCTCGAATTTTAAAGACGATTCCACATGCGTCGTCTCCTTGCCTTGCTATTGCGAAAACGTCACGGTCAACCTGATCGTTTGTGACAACTTTCTGACGTTCAGCATATTTTTTCAAACCGTCAATCTGCATTTTCAGCTCGGCAGCCTCTTCGAACTTGAGTTGTTCGGCGCATCGTCGCATCTCTTTACTCAGTGAGCGGACCAGTTCGGAGGTTTTGCCTTTCAGCAGTCTGATAACTTCATCGATCATAGCATTGTATTCCGCTTCAGACTGAAACCCTTCACACGGTCCCTTGCATTTGTGAATGTGGTAGTCCAGACAAACCGTGAATTTTTTTTGCCGGATATTCTCTTCACTCAGCTTGAGCTTGCAACTCCTGACCTGAAATATCGAACTGATCAGCTCGAGCACTGAACGAAGTTGCCGGGCTTCGGTGTAGGGTCCGAAATATGTCGAACCGTCTTTTTTTACATGCCGGGTAATGAATATTCTCGGAAAAGGTTCCTTGGTTATTACCAGGTAAGGATACGTTTTGTCATCCTTGAGATTGATGTTGTAGCGAGGCTTGAGCTGCTTGATGAGATTGTTTTCGAGAATAAGCGCTTCGACTTCGGAAGAGGTTATGATGACCTCGAGATCAGCAATATGATTGACGAGAATTCGGGTTTTTCCATATAACTGGTTGCTGTTGCCGAAATATGAACGGACTCTTGAACGCAGACTTTTTGCTTTCCCAACGTAGATAACGTTTCCCCTGGAGTTTTTAAACTGGTAAATGCCAGGGTTGGACGGCAGGGCGGCGACTTTTTTCTCAAGCTCTGCTTTCGCGTTCTGATTTTTTCTCTGATCAGCGGAATTTGGCATGTAAGGTTGTGTCTGCACCTCTTGAAGTCAGTCTCTCAAAAACCAAAAGTAAAAAAATAAACGGTATTACGGCGATACGGATAGTCAGGTGAGGTGTAACGTGCGAATTCATAAGGACTATGGATTCCCGGGTAAGATCCGCGTAATAATTGTTTTGGGTTTCACAGGTCAGGTCCGAGGAGCACAGTCATGAAGGGGCGTTCAACTGTTACGATTGTCGGTTCAAAATAAAAAAGGCGCGAGAACATCGCGCCTTTTTGAGCATTTCCGCCAAATGCGTCAATCAGTGCATGGAGGCTTCTCCTGCCCCTTTTGGATACCTGAGGCTGTCGACCAGTTCCTGAATATCTTCAGGTGGTGCCGGAGTGATTTTTGCAACAATGAAGCTTACGGCGAAGTTGATAATCATCCCCACTGTACCGATTCCTTCAGGTGAAATGCCGAGGAACCAGTTTTCAGAAACATTCGCAGCCGGGTTGATGAATTTGAAATAAATAATGTACGCGGCGGTAAAGGTAATGCCGGTTAACATACCTGCAATCGCGCCTTCCTTGTTCATCCGTTTGTAGAAAATACCGAGGATGATGACCGGGAAGAACGATGATGCAGCAAGACCGAATGCGAAAGCAACAACCTGCGCGACGAAGCCCGGAGGATTGATGCCGAAGTAACCGGCTATAAGCACTGCAAAGGCGACGGCGATGCGGGCTATCATAACTTCCGATTTCTCGTTCAGGTCTGGATTGATCTGTTTCTTTATCAGGTCATGCGCGACGGATGTCGAGATGACCAGAAGCAGACCGGCCGCCGTAGACAGCGCTGCAGCAAGCCCGCCTGCTGCGATAAGCGCGATAACCCAGGCCGGAAGATTGGCGATTTCAGGGTTTGCCAGGACCATGATGTCCCGGTCGATATACAGTTCGTTTGCGTTGTCGGTTGGTTCGTTCGAGATAAGCCGTTGGCCGTCTGCACCTTCACCTTCTGTAAAAACCGGTTTGCCGGCGAAAGCCTTGCCGTTGACATACTGGATGGCTCCGTCATCGTTTTTGTCTACCCAGGCAATGAGGCCGGTGCCTTCCCAGGTTTTGAACCATGAGGGGAGCTCGGCGTACTGTGTGTTGCTTACGGTATTGATAAGGTTATAGCGCGCAAATGCCGCAACCGCCGGAGCGGTGGTGTACAGCAGAGCTATGAAGAGCAACGCCCAGCCTGCTGAAATACGGGCATCACGTACTTTAGGTACCGTGAAGAAGCGCACGATAACATGCGGGAGTCCGGCGGTTCCAACCATCAATGCAAAGGTGATGAAGAAGACGTCGATCATGGGTTTGCTTCCATCGGTATAGGCCGCAAAACCGAGTTCCTGGTGTAGGCCGTCAAGCTTGTCGAGCAGATAGCCGCTACCGTCGGTAAGCATGCTGCCGAAACCCTGTTGAGGAAGAGGAGTACCTGCGATCAGCATTGAGATAAATATTGCCGGGACCATATATGCGAAAATAAGCACACAATACTGGGCAACCTGGGTATAGGTGATGCCTTTCATGCCGCCGAGAACCGCATAGAAAAACACAATACCCATACCGATGAGAATACCGATGTTGATCGGCACTTCAAGGAACCTCGAGAATACCACTCCTACACCGCGCATCTGGCCTGCAACGTAAGTGAACGAGACAAAAATCGCACAGATAACCGCAACGGTTCTTGCCGCGTTGGAGTAGTAGCGATCCCCTACAAAATCGGGAACGGTAAACTTTCCGAACTTTCTGAGATAAGGGGCAAGAAGCAGGGCAAGTAACACGTACCCGCCTGTCCAGCCCATCAGATAGATGGAGCCGTCGTAACCCATGAAGGATATAAGGCCGGCCATTGAAATGAATGAAGCTGCCGACATCCAGTCAGCTGCTGTAGCCATGCCGTTTGCAAGAGGGGGAACGCCTGCGCCGGCGACATAAAACTCTTTTGTAGATCCGGCCTTTGCCCATATCGCGATCCCGATATAGAGTGCAAATGTCAAGCCGACAATAAGGTACGTCCACGCTTGTACATCCATAATTGTTAATAATTGGTTAAAAAAAATTGCAGTAGAAGGGTTAATCTTCGTGTACGTCATACTTTTTATCCAGCCGGTTCATCAGGCTGACATAAACGAAAATCAGGATAACAAACACATAGATGGAGCCCTGCTGGGCAAACCAGAATCCCAGTTTGAAGCCGCCTCCACCTGTCCATTCAGGAAAGCGGATGGTATTGAGTGGTTCGGCAAGTAAAAT
Organism: Prosthecochloris marina; assembly: GCF_003182595.1. Taxonomy (NCBI): domain Bacteria; kingdom Pseudomonadati; phylum Chlorobiota; class Chlorobiia; order Chlorobiales; family Chlorobiaceae; genus Prosthecochloris; species Prosthecochloris marina. The sequence continues at coordinate 110,383 of NZ_PDNZ01000007.1, read as the reverse complement.
TCCGAAGCCGTAAGAGACAACAAACCATACAACAAGCAGCCCTATCAGATACTTGAGGTTTGTTGACCAGTACTCCTGTAGTTTTCCTTTTTCCATGACATCAATGGTTTAAGGTTGACTGAAAAGCGTCTTAAAAAAAAGAAGCACAACAATTTAAGAAGCATAATAATTTAATGAAAGAAACAATCCTTCTGAAGAACATGTCGTTAACGATTGTCCCATAAAAAAAAGCCGCAGGAAAACCTGCGGCTTTACTGATCCACGATCGAGGTATCGGGATCGCTTAGAACTTGACCTGTGCCCAGAGCTCTGTTCTCAGGCGGTTGAATTCAATTGAATCGTTGTTGAATTCGGACGAGAGGTAGCGGACAGTCGGAGACAAGGTGAAGCTGCCCATTGCGGACTCGTAAACCTTGTAGTTGTACTGTGCCCAGACAAACATGTTGGCGTAATCGTCGGAACGACCATAGCTTTCGTCTTCCGTGCTGTTGTAATCAATCCATGCTGTTACCGGACCGTGTTGTGCCTTGACCCTGAAGAGGTAACCGTCGTAGTTGATATCATCTTCGTCAACATAGGTGTAGAAACCGCTCAGTGTGAATTTGGTATCACCGGCCGGGATAACGACGTTGGTACCGAACGTCCACGGAGTGATGTTCTCATAGTCCCCTCTGTGATCGACACCAATAACATCCCGGAGAGGCGTATACATTGAGTGAGAACCGATGAGATCGGAATCGGTTATGGCAGCAAGAATCTGCGGGTCGATAGTGACATCACCGATGTTTGTTTTATAAATCAGGTGAATAGCGTAAGAATCTTCGAAAACATCGTCTTCCTGCATGTCGTTGTCAAGCACGCAGAGCGTTGCGTTGAGTTCGCCGGGACCGACCTTCGTACCGTAGTTGAGCGCGAAAACGCGATCGTTGTTGTACAGGAAGTACGGGATTTCAAGAGGCTGGAAAGGATAAACCGCAAGGTCGAAGATAGGATTGTTAAGGCTGTTCAACGGCATCTTTCCCATTGTGTAATGAGAGTTTTCCATCATACGGCCAAAGTAGAACTGACTGATGCCGAAGTCTTCTGCGAGTGTTTCAGGAAAAGATCCTTTTCCTCCAACAGCTGCGAACCAGCCCGGTGATTCGCTGGCAAGCATGGCTTTTGCATAGTAGCCTTCGCCAAGATCGGCTGCAACATGCAAACGAACTCTGTAAAGCCAGTAGAGGTCGTCAGCTTGTTTGTTGAAATCACCTTTGAATTCGTAGCTTTCGTATCTCGGGCGGACCATTGCGTCGCCGCTGAATTTGACGCTTGCCTCGGATGTGGTCACAAATGTGGCCATCATCGCGAATGCAAACACAAGCGATACAAGTTTTTTCATTGCTGCTTTTCTCCGTTAGGTTTTGTGTTGCTTCGAAAATAAAAGCATCTTCCCCGACGTGTTTATGCAGGGTACAATGCTTTTCGGAAAGAACATGTACATGTAAACTTTAAATGTACATAAATTGGATAAAAAAAAGAAGTTACTTTTAGCGTCCATCGTATGGATAAACGGCAAAAGTACTCAAAAGTAATTTTGAGCGGAATGCCTGTATGTTGAATTGTGGAGTGACATGCTGTACTTCAGGGGGGTTACAACGTTACAAAAAATACTCTAACAATTTAAAGAACAATATCACATCATGCAAACATAACATGTGCTGTCTCTATGCCGGTATTTCGGCAGATCTGAAATAGAGAAGCTATTGTTCATAGATCTACAATAAACCCGAGAGAGCTGAAACTTTCATCGTCGTAAAAATACATACCGTGACGGCTCAGTCCGTTATAATAATTATATGCGATACGGACATTTTCAAGACCGAGGCCGGTAAGTTTCCAGCCTGCCTGAAGGTTCCAGGTTCCATGGAATCCGTCGGTTTTATCGAGTTCGTCATCCCATTCGGGAAGCAACTTGAAATCCGCTGCCAGGTAGGTGTTGCCAGGGGTTGAAAGTTCCAGGCCCGCCTGAAGCGAATGGCGGCTGATGTCGTCGGGTATGGTATGGAATAGGTATTGATAGCCGAGATAGACCCGGTAGTTTTCCGAAGAGAGAGCAAGGACGAGGTTTATGAACTCACGGCTGTAGGTGAACGGGATACCGAAAGGGCAATCATCCTCGTTTATCCACTCATCGGCTTCTTCGTCGTAGTGCCCGTCTTCGAAGTGAGCCGAGATATGGCTGATACGGAGCCTTGCCGAGAGATCATCGAACGGCAGGTTTTCATTCTTTAAAGGGTGTTTCCAGGAAAAGCTTACCCCGAAAAGGTAATCGATGGTATCTACCGGAAACTTGAAATTATCGTCTCTTCCCAGGAGAGAGAATGTCGCGAAGTCGATGCCAAAAGCGAAACGATTGTCTTTACTCTGGTACAGATCTGCGGAGGTGCCGATGTCAAGCTGAAGGAAATCGTCATCGAGCCATGGCATGACCGCAATTCGGGGTTCAAGAGGATCTGCAAGCAAGGGCGTGAACATTGTCCGTAATGTCGGACCGGCAAATGTTGTTTGAGCGGATAGAAAGAGAATCAATAAAATGATCGGCGTGACATAGACTTTTCGCATGGGTGTACTATTTTTTGGTGCTTAATGTGTTTTTGTTGTTGCTCCGCCAAGCAGCATTTCCAGGACAGCGGTTCTGACAGCAACTCCATTGGTTACCTGTTCAAGGAGCACACTTTTCGAGTAACCCGGTGGTTGGATGCGGTCAGCAACGTTGCTTGATATCTCGATCTCTCTGTTGATCGGGCCGGGGTGAAGGACAAGCATATGCTTGCGGATTTTCTCGAGCCGTTCATCGGTGAGACCGTAGTTCAGTGAGTAATCTTCGAGAGATGGCAGATAGCCGCCGGTTGTTCTTTCCAGTTGCAATCGGAGCACAATTGCGGCATCAGCCCACCTTATGGCATCGTCTATGGAGGTGAAAACGTTTACGCCAAGAGAATTCGTATCGGCAGGAAGAAGCGATACAGGGCTGCAGATCCCGACTTGCGCGCCGAGTGTGGTAAGGCCGAAAATATTCGACCGGGCTACGCGGCTGTGCAGGATATCACCAAGGATCATGATTTTGGCGCCTTGCAACGACCCGAAATAGTTTCGTAATGTAAATATGTCAAGCAGTGCCTGTGTGGGATGTTCATGTATTCCGTCACCCGCGTTTACAACATGTTTATCGGTTATGCGGCTTATCTGTTCGGCTGACCCGGAAGAAGGATGACGAATGACAAATGCATCAACCTGCATTGCTTCCAGGTTTTTTATGGTATCTACAATACTTTCCCCTTTGCTGACACTGCTTGAAGAGGCGCTGAAATTAAGGGTGACGGCTCCGAGGTTGCGTGCTGCTATTTCGAAAGAAAATCTTGTTCTTGTCGAGTTTTCAAAAAATGCCAGAACAATGCGTTTGCCTTGCAGCGTTCTGGGTATAACGTTTTCAGTATTCAGAAACAGGTCTTTATGAACAGCGGCCTTGTCGAGAATCTCAATTATTCTGCCCGCCGATATTCCGGATAATCCAGTGAGGTCTTTCAATGCAATGTTTTTCCAAAAGTGTCAATAGCCGCGTGCGAAAACACTCTGCAAATTTACAAAAAATATAAACTTAAATTGAGTAATTGTTCACACTCCCGGTAACGGCATTCTGCGAACGGGTACGTGCCGATGATCGATAGTGAAAAGAACCTGAACGTTAGCTCAAATTTATGTTTTATTTCTTATAACGGTACTTCGGGAAAATTTTTTACATGTTCAATGCAAGAATAACATAAGAGGTTGGCGGTTTGCAGGGTAGAGGAAATGATTTTGAACTTTCTGTTGTTACTTTTCAACGATGATAAGAGTCTATGCATGAAATGTCGATAGCGCTATCTATTATAGATGCCGTAGTTGCAAAAGCCGAACAGGAACAATCCCGAAAGGTCAGTGAGATCGAGCTGGAAGTCGGCAGGGTTTCGGGGGTTCAGCCCGAATCACTGAAATTCTGTTTTTCCGCGGCTGCGAAAAACACTATTGTCGATGGGGCCGATCTTGCAATTCATGAAATAGAGCCTGTTGGAAAATGCCAGGAGTGCGGTAAGAGTTTTCCTGTCAGTGATGTGTATGCGAAATGTGAAGTCTGCGGGTCTTTGAATGTCAGAATTATTTCCGGCAGGGAACTGTTGATCAAATCGATTACGCTTGAGTAGGGCTGAGACAAAGAGCTGAAAAACAAAGGGGGAAAAATGGTGTCAGGATGGCTGTCATGTCGTTGCCCTGGCAGCATCGATTCAGTAAATCAACGATTCGATAAATAAATTAAATTAACATAATACCTATGTGTGATACTTGTGGATGTTCATCCGGCAATGGTGCCGTTATCTATAAGCCAGGCGATGCTGCATATCATGTTCATGTCGGTGACGACGGTCACGCTCATCATCATGTTTCCGGAAATCATGATCATGCCAATAGCCGCCAGGTGATGGTTGAGCAGGATGTATTATTGCAGAATAATCTCCTTGCCGAAAGAAACCGGGGGTTTTTTGAGGCGAAGAATGTGCTTGCGCTCAATTTTCTGAGCTCACCAGGCTCGGGAAAAACTTCTTTGCTCGAGAAAACCGTTCCGTTCATAAAGCCGGATTGTCAAATCAGTGTTATTGAAGGCGATCAGCAGACAACGAGGGATGCCGAACGGATTCAGGCTCTCGATATCCCCGTTTTACAGGTTAATACCGGCACCGGGTGCCATCTCGATGCGCTGATGATAAACCGGGCGGTCAAAGAGATGAATCTTGCAGACAACTCTCTTCTTTGTATCGAGAATGTCGGTAACCTCGTCTGTCCTGCGTTGTTCGATCTTGGGGAGGCAATGAAAATCGTTGTGATCAGTGTAACGGAAGGGGATGACAAGCCGCTGAAATATCCAACGATGTTTGTCGAGGCCGATATCTGTATTTTGAACAAAACCGATTTGCTGCCGTATGTTCCCTTCGATGCAGCAGTATGCAGGGAAAATGCTTCGAGGGTCAACCATAAGCTTGAATGGTTCGAGCTTTCCGCGGCGACGGGTGAAGGTTTTGATGCATGGATAGGATGGCTGAAGTCAAAGCTGAAAAAAGACTGAGATTCTTCGTCAATGGCGTTGTGCAGGGGGTCGGGTTCAGGCCCTTTGTTTTCCGTCTTGCGAAAGAGGCCGGCTTCAGTGGTTTTATACGCAATACTTCTTTGGGGGTCTGCGTAGAGGTACAAAGCAGCAGTATCGAGAAGCTTGGTCTTTTCAGCCGGGAACTTTTCGAGAAAGCCCCTCCTCTTGCAAAAATTTCATCGTGTGAGATAGCGGAGATTGCTTTGGAAGAGGAGAGCGATTTTTTCATTGTTCCCTCCGATGACACAGGGGCAGTTCAGACGATGGTATCTCCGGATTTTGGGGTTTGCGATGATTGCAGGGAAGAGCTGCTTGACGTTTCCAACCGGAGGTATGCGTATCCTTTCATCAATTGCACCAACTGCGGGCCGCGCTATACCATTATAGAAAAGGTTCCTTACGATCGCCCCTATACTTCGATGAGGCAGTTCACGATGTGTCCTGATTGTGAGGCCGAGTATCGGGATCCGGTGAACAGAAGATTCCACGCTCAACCAAACGCATGTCCTGATTGTGGGCCGGTTCTCAGCATGCTCGATCTGAACGGTAAAACGGTCGACTGCATCGATCCTTTGGGGTTTGCTCTCGACATGCTTCGAAAAGGCCTGATCGTTGCGGTGAAAGGCATCGGTGGATTCCATCTTGCCGTGGACGCTTTCGATGCTGCCGCTGTTCGCCGTCTGAGAAAAAGAAAAAGGAGGGAGGAAAAGCCTTTCGCCTTGATGGCAAAGGATATTGAAACTGCTGAAAGGTTCTGCATAATCAATGATGAAGAGCGCCGGACTCTTCTTTCGCCGGAAGCGCCGGTTGTTCTTCTGAAAAAAAAAGGTGCTTGTTTTTCAGATGATATTGCACCGGGAAACGATCGCTTGGGTATCATGCTGCCGTATTCGCCTCTCCATGTTTTGATGATGGAACGAGGGCCCTCGGTTCTTGTCATGACCAGCGCAAATTGTTCCGATGAGCCCATCGTTATTGAAAACAGCGAAGCAGTCGAGCGGCTTGGCGGAATTGCCGACGGTTATCTTATGCACAATCGCCCGATTTATCTCAGGTGCGACGATTCCGTAACGGTTCATATGTCGGGAAAAATACGGCCAATAAGACGTAGCCGAGGATATGCTCCCGCTCCGGTTTTACTTTCTGCGGGCGGTCCGCCGGTTTTTGCCACGGGAGCCGAAATAAAGAATACTGTTTGCCTGCTTAAAGGGGATAATGCAATAGTGAGCCAGCATATCGGAGATCTGAAAAATTACGAGGCTTACAGCCATTTCCTGAAAGTTACCGAGCACCTTCAGGATATTTTTCGAGTTTCTCCTGAATTAAGGGTTTGCGATATGCACCCGTCCTACCTATCGACCCGCTGGGCTTGGGAGCAGAAAGATATGCCGCTCTTGCAGGTGCAGCACCATCATGCCCATCTTGCATCTTGTCTGGCTGAGAACCGCTGTGATGATCCTGTTATCGGTGTTATTCTCGATGGAGCAGGGTATGGAACCGACGGGACAAGCTGGGGGGGAGAAGTGTTGATAGGAAACGCAGCCGAGGTTTTTCGTTTTGCCTCTTTTGAGCCGGTTCCGTTACCCGGTGGCGATGCCGCGGTGTCCCATCCCTGGAAGGTTGCAGTCGGGTACCTTTCCTGTTGTTTCGACACTCTTCCCGAGCTTGATTTTCTGAAGAACGAGGATACTTCAGGTGTCACTCAATTACTTGAAAAAGGTATCAATTCTCCTCTGACAACAAGCTGTGGGCGGCTTTTCGATGCTGTTGCCGCTTTAACCGGGCTGCGGAAGGATGTCAGTTATGAGGGGCAAGCGGCAATTGAGCTCATGCAAGCGGCCGGAACAGCCGAGGGGGAGCCTTACTCATGTGAAACGGTTCCAGCTGGTAACGACAGATGGATTATTTCGCTTTCACCTGTGATTCACGGCGTTGTCGATGATGTTCGTACAGGCAGGAGCGTTTCTTCCATCAGCAGAAATTTTCATGCTACACTTGTCGCTTTGTTGTGCACTGTCATAGAGAAAGCCGCAGCTTTTTCAGGAATTCGCAAGGTGGCGCTCAGTGGAGGAGTTTTTCAGAACATAGTGCTTTTCGAAGCTCTTGTTTCAAAACTCGAGAAAAAAGGTTATACAGTTCTTGCCCATGCTCTGGTGCCTTGTAATGATGGAGGTATTTCTCTCGGACAGGCGGTGATCGGCAGGGAGTACCTCAAGGGCAAGTATAAAGGGGTCGTGTGAACGCTGGATGCATCGGAATGCCATCAATCCCGACGAGAGAGGCTGCATGTCATTTCCGTGCTTGGCGCACGAACCCATTGATCGTGTGTATAGTTCTCTCTATAGTTGCCGGATATCGAATACGGCATAGGAATGGAAATGACGATTGTGTGTTTTGCTGTGAAAAGACGGCATGAAAATGAATTGGTGATTCACAAGCTGAATAAACCGGAGAGTAGCAATGTGTTTGGCTATACCAGGTAAAGTTGTTGCGATAAGCGATGAAAACGGATTGAAAATGGGAACTGTCGATGTCAACGGTTCTCTGATTAAAGCGTGTCTCGAGTATGTGCCCGAGATTCGGATCGGGCAGTATACTATCGTCCATGCTGGATTTGCTTTGAAGATAATCGATGAACAGGAAGCTGCCGAAAGCCTCAGACTTTGGGACGAGCTGTTACGTAAATAGCCGGGTGTCTTGATAGGTAAGCTGTCTGATGGTTCATTGTTCCCTTGGGCAGTTAAGGTATCGGGTCATCAAATGTCAAATTATGAAATTCATCGACGAATACAGGGACAGCGACAGGGCACGAAACATTCTCAAGAAAATCGAGGATACAGTGACAAAGCCCTGGACCATCATGGAAATCTGTGGAGGGCAGACTCACTCCATCGTCAGAAACGGTATAGATCAGCTTCTTCCGGATGGAGTCCGGTTGATTCACGGGCCAGGTTGTCCGGTTTGTGTTACGCCTCTCGATATTCTCGATCGAGCATTGTCGATTGTATCGAAGCCTGGGGTGATTCTTGCAAGTTTCGGTGACATGCTTCGCGTGCCGGGAAGCAGAGAGACTCTTTCGGTGGCAAAAAGCGGAGGGGCTGACGTCCGTGTTGTATTTTCTCCCCTTGAAGCACTGAATATTGCGAGAGAGAACCCGCAGCATGAAGTTTTTTTTCTTGCCATAGGTTTTGAGACAACAGCTCCCGGAAATGCAATGGCGATAAAGCAGGCTGCAAGAGAGAATCTGCGAAATTTCAGTGAACTTGTCAGCCAGTTCATGGTGCCTCCTGCGATGCGGGCAATACTTTCCTCTGAGAAAAATATGATTCAGGGGTTTCTCGCTGCAGGGCATGTTTGCACAGTTACGGGTTATGAGGAGTATGAACGCATCGGTGAAGAGTTTCATGTTCCGATTGTTCCGACAGGATTTGAACCTGTGGATATCCTTTCAGGAATATTACGGGTGATAGAAATGCTTGAATCAGGAAGGTCCGGTGTACATAATGAGTACGGTCGGGTAGTGAGTCGAGAGGGGAATCCGGTGGCAAAAAAGGTTGTCGATGAAGTATTTCACGTTGCAGACGGTCATTGGCGTGGCATAGGAGTCATTCCGCAAAGCGGCCTGCAACTGCGTGACGAATTTGCTCCTTTCGATACCCAAAAGAAATTCAATGTCGCTGACATACAGCCGGATGAATCTCCGTTGTGCAGGAGCGGGGACGTGCTGCGGGGGATGATAACGCCTGAAAGGTGTGAGGCTTTCGGCAAGGAGTGTACGCCTTTGAAGCCTCTCGGGGCACCTATGGTTTCGGCCGAAGGGGCGTGTGCAGCATATTATAAATACCATGGAAAAGTGTTGTAACGTCGGAATCTGGAAGGATGACAGGAAAAAAGCTGCAGACGAAGAACCTGGATCGAATAATTCACCAAATCAATACTTCTTATGTCCATCGAATTACAGTGCCCGGTACCTCATTTCAATCATGAAACCATTCAGATGGCTCATGGAGCAGGGGGCGTTCTTTCGCGTGAACTGACCCGGAAAGTATTTCTCCCTTGTTTTGGCAACAGTTCGCTTGATACGCTGGACGATCAGGCAAAGCTCTCAATCGGAGCTGGTAAGATTGCTTTTACCACCGATACTTTCGTTGTCAGTCCGATATTTTTTCCTGGGGGCACAATCGGTGATCTTGCCGTTAGCGGAACCGTCAACGACCTTGCCGTAGGCGGGGCGATTCCGCTTTATCTCAGTGCGGGTTTTGTGCTTGAAGAGGGGTTTCCCCTGACAGATCTCCAAAAAGTAGTAAGCAGTATGGCGGATGCTGCCGACAAGGCTGGAGTGCAAATTGTTACAGGTGATACAAAAGTGGTAGAAAAGGGGCAGTGTGACGGAATATTTATCAATACATCGGGTATCGGCGTTATAAAAAATGGGATCGATATTTCCTGCACGAATCTCAAGCCGGGTGACAGTATTATTGTTTCCGGTACTCTTGGGGACCATGGAATGGCCGTTATGGCCGCTCGGAAAGGTCTATCTTTCCAGTCGGATATCATAAGTGACACAAGGTCGTTGAGTGCATTGATTTCCGAAATACTGGATGAAGTACCTGAAGTTCATGCCATGAGGGATCCTACAAGAGGAGGGCTTGCAGCTACGTTGAACGAGCTTGCAGAGGCTTCCCGAAAAGGTATTGTGCTTGATGAATCAACCCTTCCCGTTCGTCCGGATGTTCAAGGAGCAAGTGAACTCCTCGGTATCGATCCTCTCAATGTTGCAAACGAAGGTAAGGTTGTTGTTGCAGTGCCGCGGGAAAGTGCTGAAAAAGTATTGCGGGTCATGCAACGGCATGCGTATCCATCGGCTGGCGATGCTGCGATTATAGGAGAGGTGGTGGATGAACATCCTGGAATGGTGATTGTCCGTACGTTTCTGGGGAGTAAGCGTATTCTGGAAATGCCCCTGGGAGAACAACTGCCGAGAATCTGTTGAAGAGTTTTCCTTTTGATATTGGTATTCGATAAAAGTAAATTAAACAACAGACTTTTTTGCAAGTCGCTTGCATAATTTGATGCACAACGGTGTCGAATAAGGCTGTTAAACGTCTACCCTGATGAACCAGTCGCAAGGTCGTAGAGAAGATGAGCCCCGTATCGGGTATGAAATGCTGGAGTTTCGTCCTGAATGGCAGTTTGACGATCCGAAGACCGGTGTTTATTACCATAGTGCAGTTATTCCCGGAAAGCTTTTTTTTACTTCTCTGGGAGGTGATATGCAGTCCGAAACCGTTCAGAAAACGATCCCTTTCATCGAACGGGTTTTTGTCGAGGGCATGCTTGAAAACTGTGAATATATAAGGATAGCCGATTATTCAGAGGTTACCAAGGCGTCGATCAATGCAAGGATACTCTATGCCGGTACGATAAACAGGCTCAATGCTTCTCATAATTCCCATCCCTCTGTCACATATATCTGTGGTGCATCGCATCTTGTCAAAACGATGTTGCGGATTTTTTCGCGCGTTGTCAAGCAGCGCCTTGTTTTCGTTGAATCAGTTGAAGAAGCTTTCCGGTATTTAAACAATAGTCGTGTTTCTTCTGTGCCTGTGCCATCGGATGATGTTGTTGTTTCACGTAGAGAGATCGATGATTTTGCGGCGATGTGCGGTAATTTTTTGTTTGGAAAAAAAGATATTATTCCTGCTGCCAGCGATTATCTTGCGCCCGACCACCCGCTCAACGAACTTTACAAAATCATCATGATTTTTCATGATGATTTGCTGGAGCTGCAAAAGAAAGAGATAGAACAGAAGCAAGAAATAGAAGTCGCGCTTGAAGGTGCAAAGAAGCTCAATGAGAAGCTGGTCGAGGAAAAACATAACGTTGAAAAGAAAGAGCAGGTGCAACTCAGGCTCATTCAACGCTTGAAAAGAGCGCGAATGCAGGCTGAAAGCGCAAGCAAGGCAAAAAGTGAGTTTCTTGCAAATATCTCCCATGAGATTCGTACGCCACTTCATGCAGTGATAGGGATGACCGAACTCTTGATAGAAACCAAACTGGATAAAGATCAGCGATATTATACCGACACGCTGTATTCAAGCGCTAAAATGCTGTTAATGCTGATTAACGATATTCTTGATTTCAGCAGAATAGATGCGGGGCTTATCGATGAGGAAAAAGAGGTGTTTAATCTTCGTCAGCTTTTTCTCGATATCATAGCGATAATGAAGGAAAAAGCAAGCTACAAAGGCTTGGTGCTTGAAGGTAATGTGGATGAAGGTATTCCGGATACCCTTCTTGGCTACTCCGAGTATATAAAACAGGTGCTCCTGAATCTGATTCAGAATGCTATCAAGTTTACCTATAGAGGGCAGGTTACGGTTACCGCCAAGGTTGTTTCTGAAACCGAAGAAAAGGTTGTCATCAAGATGTCTGTGCAGGATACGGGTATCGGTATTCCTGAAGAGCAGCAGGAGCAGATTTTTCAGCCTTTTACCCAGATCGACGCTTCATCGACCCGTAAAGAAGGGGGGACCGGGCTGGGCCTTGCAATCGTGAGAAAGCTGGTAAAACTCATGGGTGGGGAGCTCAGGTTGAAGAGCAATGAAAGAGAGGGGTCCACTTTCAGTTTTTCACTTGCTTTTGACAAAGTTCAGGATGAGGCCGACCATGCGGTGTTTAGCTGTAAAGAGAGCCAGGCTGCCAGGGGCCTGAACAATGTTTCTGAAAATACAGTTGAAAAGAAGCTGGTTTTGCTCGTAGAGGACAATACGATAAATCAAAAAGTGGCCCAGGCAATGCTTGAAAAAATGGGTTACTCGATCGATATCGCTTTTAACGGGGCTGAAGCGGTTGAAGCACTTCAACGAAAAAATTATGGGCTGGTACTGATGGATCTTCAGATGCCGGTTATGGATGGTTATGAAGCGACAAAAGCCATAAGGAATTCCGGAAAGGTGCTTAACAGCAAAATTCCCATTATCGCTATGACGGCTAATGCTACAAAGGAAGACCGGCAACAGTGTCTCGAGGCGGGTATGGATGATTATGTGCCAAAGCCGGTTGAACGTAAGGTTATGATGAATATGCTGCAGCGCTGGCTACCGCTTCCCGATGACCGGTGATTATCGATTGAGTATGTTTTTTCCAATGTACTCAGTGTACTCCGATGATAACGCTCGAAGCCTTAAACATTGCACAGGCTTTGCTGCCTTCTTTCAAACCGAGGTTTTTTGAGCTTTCGCGGGTTATAATCGAGGTTATAATGTTACTTCCGCCTATATCGAGATCGATTTCTACGTTTACCGGTCCATCGATGATTTTATCGACAGTTCCGAAGATCACATTACGGGTACTCACTTTGGATACATCGATCTCTTTGCCAATGATAACGGAACTTGACTTGATGATTGCATAGGCGGTCATTCCTTCCTCTAAACCCAGTTTGCCGATCGCACTGCTTGTTACGATGGCTGTTATTCGGATGTCTCCCTTGAGAGCAAGTGTGATTTCAGTATTCACCGTTTCGCATATGATTTTGGCAACGGTTCCGCTGAAGACGTTTCTGGCGCTGACTTTCACCGATATTCTTTTAAGGAATTGATAGAGCTTTTCCGGTCTTCCAAGGCGTTCTTCGAGATTTTCAAGGAATTTCCGGTGCTCTTCCTGTACTACCCGATATTGCCTGAGGATTTTTCTGCCTTCCGGGGTCAGTCTTGTGCCACCACCGTCCTTGCCTCCGGTCGTTCGTTCTACAATGGCTTTTTCTGAAAGGTTGTTAATCGTGTTGATCAGTTGCCATGCGGTTTTGTAACTGATCCCTATGGTTTTCGCCGCCTTGTTGATCGATCCAAGCTTTTCGATTTGTTCGAGCAATACGATCCTGTCGGCACCAAGAAACCTGCTTTCGGATTTTCGGAACCAAAGGGCTCCTTCCAGTTCGATTGATCTGTTTTGTGGGGACATCGGTGAACTTCCGGTTTCCAAAGCATGAACGCCTATATGAGAGTAAAATAGAAAAAAATTATTGTACCTTTTTCAGCCTTTCAACCGGTTCATACCGTAAAAAGCCAGAATGGATATCAGGGCGAGTAGACCGGAAAATACCAACGCTTTTTCAAAGTTTCCTTCGAAGACGGCGTTATAGATTGCTAAGGACATGGTTTCCGTTCTGCCGCTGATGTTGCCTCCGAGCATGAGTGTGATGCCTACTTCTCCAAACGACCTTCCAACCGAAAGCATGAGACCGGCAAGGACAACCTGTTTAATATTGGGAAGAGTGACTTGTAGAAAGGTGACGATTTCGCTTTTTCCAAGAACATACGAAGCTTCAGCAAACGAGGTCTCCGTGTTTTCTGTAGCTGATTGAACCGGCTTTACGACAAGTGGAAGTCCTGAAAGAAACGCAGCGAGATACACTCCCATCGGGCTGAAGATGATCTCGATACCTTTTGCGCTGAGAAACGGCCCGATGACACCATGCCTTCCAAGTATCAGGAGAAGAAGAAAACCTGTTGCAATAGGGGGAAATACGAGCGGGAGTGTTACAAGTCCGTCAAGCAAGCTGCGGAATGGCATTTTTTTACGTGAGAGCAGATAACCCAAGGAAATGCTGAAAACAATATGAGAAACGAGCACTATTGCAGCAGTTTGGAGGGAGAGCACGATAGGGCCAATGTCCCGGTAGCTGGGAAAAACAGTGCTGTGCATCATCATAGCATTTCGTATTTACTCAGGATAGGGAATACCTCTTCAGTTTGCAGAAACGAAGTGAACGCTTTGACGTCGGGATCATTTTCAAATTCCCGGAGTATGCCAACTTCGATTGTGACGGCAGAGTATGTTTTTTCATTTACCGGTATGTAACCCCCTATTTTTTCTTTGATCCAGAGTGCATCGGTAAGATTAATGAACCCCGCATCGATCTCCCCTGTCATGAGGTAAGTGGATACTTGTGGTACGCTGGCGAATCTCAGTATTTTTTTGTGCACTTTTTTCATCAGTGCACTACTGTTGAGAAACTCGGCGGCTGCATTTCCATACATTGCTTTTGCCGAATCGGGCATGCCTATCCTGGCTATGGAGTCTCTTGTTATATCGAAGACATTTCCTAAAGTTATTCCTTTGCGATAGGCAAGAACAAGTTTTCCATGCCCCATGTGATGAAAGGATGAAAAATTCAGCCCTGAATGGTCGAGAAATTTTCTGTCTCCCAGGATAAGTGCCACGTTGCCGCTTAATGTGGCCTGTGAGATGAGATGTGACATGTTGCCAAATACAGGCGTGATTCTCCTGCCACTTTTCTTTTCATACAGGGCGATGATTTCAAGCAGCGGTTGTTTGTAACCGGCTCCCGAAGCAACGGTGATTTCCCCGGCAAAAACAGTGCCTCCGAGTAGCAGGAGTATCAGCAGAACAGCTGCTGTTTTTTTTTGAATCATGGTCTTATATGTTACGTCAGCGTTCTATGTGCTCATTTCGGTTGAAAATGTAATCGTTATTTCTTTTTGGTAATAACGATTGGTAAAGAAAAAAGAGTGTTCACTCTTTTTTCTTGTCCGATCATTCACTGATCAAATAGGCTTCACATGCTTGCCCATCCTCGAGGGCATCAAGAATTTCGTCCATTTTCTCCTCGCTATCGATTTCTCCATACCAATGGTTTTCAGGATGAACAACGACGATGGGCCCTTTTTCACAAACATTGAGACAAGCGGTTGCCGAAACGACGATATCGGTCATACCGCGGTCGGAAAGTTCGTTTTCAAGATATGGCAGGAGCTGTGCCGATTCTTTTTTGTGGCAGATGCCCTGTGGCGCTCCTTGTGCGCGGAAGCTTCCGCAGACAAGAATGTGATGTTTCGGTTTTTCCATGAGTTGAGTTTATTTATGGTTTTTTGTTTATCGTTTTTCATAGGACTGTCTCAAAAGGGTGATCCCTCGTATTTTGAGCAAGTGATCGTTTATGGCTCGGTTACCCTTAACGGCTGTCATCCTCTTGTTTGGTATCAACTCTTTTCAGGACGACTCAATCACTTCTGCCTTTTGCCCTCTGACTTTTAACTTTTCCCCTTTCTTATCCACATCCTCCGCCGGTGCCGGAGCAGTTTGTCTTGCATGCGTGCATCTGGCTGATACGAGCCATTCGGCTCATATCCTTACCGCTGAACACCCCGTTAACGCCTTCTTCGATAAGCCCGTCGAGTATGTAGACTTTCATTCCGCTACCGTTGAGCACTTTTTTTGGCGACTCGCCTGCTCCGTTGACCAGTATCGCACGGCAGTCCATCAGAAGTGAGGCCACCGCTTCCCACCGCATGGTGCCTCCACCGGGAGGAGGTGCCGGTCGGGATTCCACAAGAACCGGTCGGCTATTATCAGCTCCCGGCGCATAGACAAGAAAGCGGTCCGCTTCACCGAGGTGCTGGTTGATCAGTACGCCCTCCATGCTTGCAACGGCAATATAGGGCCGGTTTTCATGGGGTTTCTTCGGCAGCTGAGCGGCTTCTTGCAGTTGTTTCATTATCTCGTCACTGTTTTCCTGGCCTATGATACCGATTGCGTCTGCTCTGCATCGTGCACAGTGTTTCATTTGCGGCAAATATTGCGCCGTGTTTTTCTGTATTGCCTTTACCAGTTCAGGATGCGGTTCCGGAATGTTCTCGAATACGGTTTCTTCCGTTTTGTAATAGGGAAGGGCGTTGAAAATGCCGGCGCCGAGCTTCGAAACGGTTTCAGCAACATCGACGACGTGACGGTCATTGATGCCGGGAATGATGATGGAATTGATCTTGGTCGTGACTCCATGTTCTTTGAGCTTTTTTAGTGCTTCGAGCTGGTTGTCGAGTAGCAGCCTTGCTGCATTTACATCCCTGTATACTTTTTTCCGGTGGCGTATCCAGGCATATATTTCAGCTCCGATTTCCGGATTGACAGCGTTTATGGTAAGCGTTACGTGGCTTACGTCAAGTTCTGCAAGTTCACCGATATATGGCAGCACGTTCAACCCGTTGGTCGCAACGCACAGAAGCATGTCGGGATACTTCTGCCGGACAAGTCGAAGTGTTTCCATGGTGTCCTCGGGGTTTGCAAAAGGGTCCCCTGGTCCTGCGATGCCGACAACGGCGATATTTGGCGACAGTTCAAGTGCCCGGTCGAGGTAATGCAGAGCCTGGTGAGGGGAAAGTACCCTGCTGGTGACACCTGGCCGGTTTTCGTTCAGACAATCGAACTTCCTGTTACAGTAATTGCACTGGATATTGCACTTCGGCGCAACAGGGAGGTGAATGCGCCCGAAAGTGTGCCTCGATCTGTCGTTGAAGCATGGATGTTTTTCAATAGATAACGTCATGATACGTCCCCTTACATATATGTATAGCCGATTGGTGATGAATTCTGTCTGTATTCGATAACGGTGTTTACGATTCTGTCAAACAGTTCCTGGGTTCCTTTGTACCCAAGATGATGCAGCCGTTGTCCTCCGAATCTGTCATGAATCGGGAATCCGATACGGACGATTGGAATATGATTTTTCCGCGACATGGTAAAGCCTTTGCTGTTACCGATAAGCAGATCCGGTTCGAGGATTTTTGCCTCGTCCTCTATGTCGACGAAATCGACCCCGTCTCGGACTTTTATACCGAGGTCGTTAAGGTCCGGCACCATTTCCGCAAGGCGTTTTTTCAGGAAACCGCTTTTCCCTCCTGACGCGCACAGAACCGGTGTTATACCTATTTCTCTCAGGAAAGCGGTTATGGCGATCACAAGATCTTCCTCGCCATAAACGATGGCTTTTTTCCCGAATACGTATTTGTGCCCGTCAACGTAGGCATCGACAAGCCGCCGCCGTTCATCTTCGTATCTGTGAGGCAGAGGCGTCTCTGACAATTTTTCGAGCAGGTTGAAAAACGCATCGCTTTGTTTTATTCCTATGGGCAGGCAAAGCCGATAAGAGGGGACATCAAATTTTTCTTCAAGATATCCGGCAGGTGACTTTTCCCCGGTAAGGACCGAGGTGAACTCGATGCTTGCCGCTGCGGTTCCACTTTTACGGATTGCATGCTGTGGTGTTCCCCCTTTGGGGATCCTGTGGTATTCTTCCCACGGTCCTCCATCAAGTGTTTCCGAGTAGTCTGGGAGAAGTACGAAGGGGATGTTGAAGCTTTCGAGGATCTCCTTCAGGTACCGCAGGTCCGCCGGTGAAACCATGTTGGGAAAGAGGGTCAAAAGGTTCCGCTTCGTCCCTCCTTCTGCAAGTTGCGAGACTGTTGCTCTCATCGCGGCATGAAAACCATCGATATGCGTTCCCTGGTAGCTTGGCGTCGATGCATGGATCATCACGGGTCTGGGTAGAGCCGGATCGGATTCACTGCCATACTCTCTGAGGATCATGTCCACATCGTCGCCGATGGTTTCAGAGAGGCAGGTCGTCGCTATTCCGATTAGCTCGGGCTTGTATTGCTTTGTGATGTTCTGCAAACCGAGCTTAAGATTGTGGCTGCCTCCGAAAACCGCCGTGTCTTCATTGAAGTTCGACGATGCAATGTCAACCGGCTCCTTGAAGTGGCTGATGAGGTAACGGCGGATGTATGTTGCGCATCCTTGGGAGCCGTGCAGGAACGGAACACATCTTTCTATTCCTTTGAATGCCAGGCAAGCTCCAAGAGGGTTACAAAGTTTGCATGCGTTCTGGGTTGCTGTTTTTGCTGTTTTCATGAGAGACCTCCTTTTCTTGGAGCGAACTGCCATACCGGACTCATGACAGATTCGTAGACTTCTTTTGCGAAATTGTACATGCCGATAAAGCCGGCAAGCGGGATCTTTCTTTCGTGGTTATGGTCACAGAAGCTGACACCGAGTTTATAGGCGATCGGTCGTTCCTTGACGCCTCCGATCAAGAGGTCAACTTCTTTTTCGAGAATGAATTTTGAGAGTTCGACAGGGTTTGAGTCGTCGACGATAATTGTCCCTTCATCGCACATTCCTTTCAATCCTTCATAATCGTCTTTGTTGCCGGTTTGTGAACCGGCAAGAACGACATCCATACCTAGAGAATCGAGCGCCTTGATCAGCGAAAAGGCCTTGAATGCGCCGCCAACGTAGATTGCAGCTTTTTTCCCGTCGAGCGCTTTACGAAATTCCAGAAGCTGCGGGTAGAGTTCACCAACTTCGCGGCTGACCACTTTCTTGGCGGCTTGAAGAATTTCCGGGTTGTCGCTGAAATGGGAGGCGACATCATAAAGCGCTTTCGACATATCCTCGATACCGAAATAAGAAACCCTCAGGTAAGGGATGCCGTATTTTTCTTCCATCGTTTTTGCCAGTCTGACCATCGAACCGGAACACTGAACAATGTTCAGTGAAGCGCCGTGCGAGCGTCTGATGTCGTCTACCCGGCCGTCTCCGGTCATGGTAGAAACAACCTCGATGCCCATCTGTTCGTAGTAGTCCTTGATGATCCAGGCTTCGCCTGCAAGGTTGAACTCACCCAGAATGTTGATGCTGTATTTTCCGATTCCTTCGGTGGAACCTGTCCCGACGATTTTCATCAGTGCATCACATGCGGCTTTGTAACCGTCTTTCTTGGTTCCTTTAAAGCCTTCGGAGTGCACAGGAAGAACCGGTATGCCTTTTTCTTCCGAGACTTTTTTACAGACAGCGTCGATATCGTCTCCGATGAGTCCGATGATACAGGTCGAGTAGATAAATGCGGCTTTCGGCTCATACTGATCGATGAGTTCAAGAAGCGATTTGTAAAGTTTCTTTTCTCCTCCGTAAATGACATCCATCTCTTTCAGGTCGGTGGAAAAGCTCAGGCGGTGCAGCTCGGGTCCTGAAGAGACGGCCCCCCGGATATCCCAGGTGTACGCAGCACATCCTATGGGGCCGTGAACGACATGAAGAGCGTCTGCAACCGGGTAGAGCACGACACGTGAGCCACAGAAAACACAGGCTCTCTGGCTAACAGATCCGGAAAGGCTGGTGGTTTCGCATTTGATGTCGAATGTTTCGGTTTCTTTGTTTTTTTCAAAAACCTGTTTTTTTCTTCCCTCGAGTATTTCAAGTTTTTCCATGGCTTCTACCCTTGGTTCAATGGTTTACATAACGAGTTCGAACGATTCTTCAGGAGCGTCGCGATCCTGGCGGTCCATGAGGACACCGAGTATTTTCTCGGCAAGTCTGATAGCCCCCATGTAGCCGATGTTCGGGAAATAGCTGTGCCCTATACGATCAAGAATCGGGAAACCATAGCGGACAAAAGGTATGTCCTCGTCGCGGGCAATGTATTTGCCGTACGTGTTTCCGATCAGGAGATCGACCGGTTCGTTCTTTATCCACTGGTGCAGCAGAAAGATATCGGCCTGAGGACCGTTTTTGACATTTGCATCCGCATGAGTGTCGGCCAGTATGGCACGAATACGTTGTTCGAACCGTTTGCCCGGAGTTCCGCTGATGATATGTACCGGCTTCATGTTCAGGTCGAGCAGAAATTCGGTAAGCGGAACAAGGTCGTCAGGGTCACCGAACAATGCTACTTTTTTACCATGGAAGTATTGTTCCATATCGGTCATCAGGTCGACAAGTCTTCCTCTTTCATCCGTGATCGACTCGGGTATTTTTACACCGGCAGCCTTGCTCAGCCTCATCAGAAAACGGTCTGTAGCTCTCAGCCCGACAGGAATGTCTTCGGTTTTGAACGGAACCTTGCATTTTTTGTCGAGAGCGACAGCACCCGGTTCACCGCTGAAACAACCCAATGCGATCGATGATTTGCTGTCACCGGTACTTTTCAAGTCAGGTACTCTGATGCCGCCTTTGGGGTAGAAAACATGTTTTCCTGTCTGTGGTGCATCGAGCACATCCGAGGTGTCGGGAAAAAGCTGAATCGTTACGCCGAGTTCTTTTGCAAGCCTTTTGATTTCCCGCATGTCTGGAGGTTCCATCCATCCTGCAACAATGTTGATCTGGTCGATCGGCTTACCGGTATTCTCCGCGAACTGCTCGGCCATGGCTGCGACCATGTTGGCATAACCGGTGACGTGTGAACCCACAAAACTCGGGGTGGGTGCGTAAATCACATGTTTTCCTTCGGGGATTTTGCCGTCATCTTTGGCCTTGGTCACAATCTGTTGCAGGTCGTCACCGATTGTTTCCGAAAGACAGGTTGAATGAACCGCGATAAGATCGGGTTCGTAAACCGTAAAAATGTTGTCTATAGCTGTTACAAGGTTTGCCTGTCCTCCGAATACCGACGCTCCTTCCGTGAAAGAGCTCGTTGCAGCCATAACGGGTTCCTTGTAATGACGTGTCAGGGTGCTGCGGTGGTAAGAGCAGCATCCCTGGGAACCATGGCTGTGGGGAAGACAGCCATGTA
Source organism: Prosthecochloris marina (assembly GCF_003182595.1). Classification (NCBI taxonomy): domain Bacteria; kingdom Pseudomonadati; phylum Chlorobiota; class Chlorobiia; order Chlorobiales; family Chlorobiaceae; genus Prosthecochloris; species Prosthecochloris marina. The sequence continues at coordinate 89,849 of NZ_PDNZ01000007.1, read as the reverse complement.
TGCCCAAAGCGGCATACATGGCGCCTATCGGCTGGCAGGTTTTAGCAGGGTTTATCGTGAGTGCTTCACGTTCGAGTATCTCTTTATTGGTATGTCGTAATAGCATGTTCTTTAATCTCCTTTTTTGGGGCGTCTCTGTTAATTTGCCGTGCACCATGATTACTTCGTTGATCGGTGCTCGAAATCCTGACGTACTTCATATGCACTCCGGTTTCTGTGCTCCGTTCGCCTTGCACTCAAGGCGCTTGCGGCAATGTATAGAGATGCCTTTTACTGTGTCACGTAGTCTGCTTCCAGCTCGATCGATGTTTCCTCCCAAGGTGCCTGGATCAGTTTCCATACACGGCTGTTGACCATCCGGTCGATGTCCCTGTAGAAGTTGATGGCACCGGTAAAGCCAGCGTAAGGCCCTCCATAATCATAGCTGTGTAGCTGTTTCAGGGGGACACCCATTTTTTGAACCACATATTTCTCCTTGATGCCGGCACAGAAAATGTCTGGTTTGTAGAGCTCGATCAGTTTTTCGGTTTCGTAGTGGCTGATATCGTCGATGACCAGAGATCCTTTCTTCATATCCGGCATCATGCCGTCATAATCCCTGATGTCGAGGCCGGCTTCTTTAAGCTTTTCAAGCTCCTCTTCGGTTTTTCTGGGTTTGTACTTTTCCGGGTCGGCACTGATCTTCAGTTCTTCGATATTTTTGCTGTCGGCATCGACTTTGATGTTCGGAATGACCCGTCGCCCTTCATAGTCGTCACGATGCCCGAATTCGTATCCTGCCGATAGGGTTTCCATTCCAAGTTCCATGAACAGTTCCTGGTAATGGTGCGCTCTCGATCCACCCACGAACAGCATGGCGAGCTTGCCCTTGGTTTTTGGATGTATTTCCTCGATAACCGATGAAACTGCAGGCATCTCTTCGGCAATTACCTCTTCGACCCTTGCCATCAACGCATCGTCTTCGAAGTATCGGGCAATCCGGCGTAATGATTTTGCAGTCGCTTCCGCTCCGATGAAGTTCACTTTCATCCAGGGAATACCGTACTTCGTTTCCATCATTTCAGCCATGTAGTTGATCGAGCGATGGCACATGATGACATTCAGGTCGGCCGTGTGTGAGTTCTCGAACTGGCCAATGGTCGAGTTACCGCTGAAACTTGCAACCAGAGTGATTCCGCACTTGTCGAGCAGTCGCTCGATTTCAAATGCATCACCGCCGATGTTGTATTCGCCGAGCATGTTGATCTTGAAACTGCCGCCCTTGTCCGTGTCGTCCAGGCCGACAACATGTTTGAAGACCTGGTTGTTGGCGATATGGTGTCCGGCCGACTGGCTGACGCCCTTGTAGCCTTCGCAACTGAATCCGAAAATGTTGCAGTCGCCGAGTTTCTCCCGCATCTCCTTGGCAACCGCATGAATGTCATCACCTATGAGGCCTACCGGGCAGGTTGAGAAAATGCCGATAGCTTTCGGGTGAAAGAGATCATATGCTTCCTGGATCGCCTTTTTGAGTTTTTTCTCGCCCCCGAAAACCACATGTTCTTCCTGCATGTCGGTAGAGAAGCAATAGGTCATGTAGTTTTCTCCTTCAGGGCCGTCCGGTCGGGTTTGGTTTCTCCTGGTCAACCATGCGTAAAAGCTGCAGCCTATCGGACCATGAACCAGATTGACGATATCCCTTGTCGGTCCTAAAACAACACCTTTACAGCCGGCGTAGGAACAACCTCTTTGCGTGATTATGCCGGGTATGGTACGGATGTTAGCCTGTACCTGTGGGATTTCAGCGGGATCGTTGACGACGATCGCTTTCCCTCTTTTCTTGGCGACTTTCGGCGGATACTTCTTTATCAGTTCCTCCTTTACTGCGGAAGGATCCGGTAATATTCTTGACTCCATAAGTTGTGTCTCCGTTTTCATCATGAATTATTTTTATACAAGCGCTGCATCGCCGATTTCTCCTGTACGAACCCTGATGCTGTCGGTGATGTCGGTAACGAAGATTTTGCCGTCACCGGGTTTTCCGGTCTGATTTGTTTTAATTATTGTGTCGATGGCGGTTTGTTTCATCTCATCAGGTACCACAATGGCAATGAGTCTTTTCGCAACCAGGCGGGGTGGTCCACCAAGCTGCTCTATTGCTTCCTGGTAACCGTTTTCGGCGCCTTCCAGAATATCGAAATGCACTTGACCTTTTCCTCTCCCGAGAATGCGTCCGAGGGCGGTAAATGAAGAGATGCCGGCGTCGATGAGTGCCTGCTTTGTTTCATTCATTTTTTTCATCCTGATAATTGCAATGATCTCTTTCATTATGCCTCCTTCGGTTCCGCAATTTCAGGTTCGCTTTCCTTGAGTCCCGAGCTGATGGTGTAGACCTCCTCAACTTTGGAAACAAAGATTTTACCGTCGCCGAACTTTCCTTCTTCTCCTGTCTTGGCGTTCATCATGATTGCATCGAGGACGAACCTTTTGTCGGCATCGGGAACGACGGTTACGAGCATCTCCTTCGGTAATTCATCGTATACGACGTCCCCGACCCTCAGCCCTCTTTGCTTTCCTCGTCCTACAACCGGAATTTTCGTTACGGCCGGATACCCTGCGTCGAGTAAGCCCTGCATGACTTCCTGTGCTTTGGCTGGCCGGACAATTGCTCTGATCATTAACATGTTGATGACTCCTTTGTTTTTTAGTTTGCTATACCGAAATCGATCAAGAGTTTTTCGAGTTCATCGATCTCGAGAGGCTTTGGAACGACAAACATCTCGTTGTCGTCGATTTTTTTTGCCAGAGTACGGTATTCATCGGCCTGGGCATGTGTGGGCTCAAAATCGATCACGGTTTTACGGTTGATCTCAGCCCGCTGTACCATGTTGTCGCGTGGGACGAAATGGATCATCTGGGTGCCGAGCTGCCTTGCGAGCTCTTTGATCATCTCTTTTTCATTATCGACCTTGCGGCTGTTGCAGATGAGACCTCCCAAACGAACGCCGCCGGCATCGGCATATTTCAGAATTCCTTTACAGATATTGTTGGCCGCGTACATGGCCATCATCTCGCCCGACACGACGATATAGATTTCTTCAGCCTTTCCGTCACGGATCGGCATTGCAAAACCTCCGCAAACAACGTCGCCGAGTACGTCGTAAAAGACATAGTCGAGGTTCCACTCGTCATCATAAGCACCGAGTTGCTCCAACATATTGACCGAGGTGATGATTCCGCGGCCCGCACAGCCTACTCCCGGCTCCGGTCCCCCGGACTCGGTACAACGAGAAGCGCCGTACCCTTCCTTGATGATATCTTCGAGTTCAACATCCTCTCCCTCCTCGCGCAACGTATCGAGAACGGTTTTCTGGCTAAGTCCGCCGAGAAGAAGCCTTGTCGAATCTGCTTTCGGATCACAGCCCACAACCATGACCTTTTTTCCCATCTCTGCAAGTCCTGCAACAGTGTTCTGTGTGGTGGTTGACTTGCCGATGCCTCCTTTTCCATAAATTGCAACCTTCCTCATTGTTTTAAATATTTGGGTTATATGGTTGTATTTCCTGAATAATTCAGGTTTTTTTCTCCTGCTGTTGCGTTTTTAAGGTCAAGTTTCGTGCCAAAGGAAGTGTTGTCGTTGCAGAAAAGTATTTCTCCTGTTTTTTTTCTGGTTAACTCGTTATTTTTTAGTGAGTTATTGCTTGTGTTTTTTTTCTGCAGGTTTGATCAAGCATCCCGAAAGCCGGCCTTGGCAGGATAAAAAAAGCTACAAGGAGGTGTGAAAAGCGGTTTTCTTACAGAAGTGTAGCTTTTTCGTTGTTTCGTATCGGTTGTGAAGGGATTGTTACTGGTTACATGCTCGTTGCTGAGCCGGTTTTCATAAGCGGTGCAAGATATGAACGGCGTGAAAGGAACGGGAATGCTTTCGTCGGTGGATATTTATTTCCTACATAAATGTTGTTTTTTTGTCATGCGGATAGAAGGTGATGATATGTGTCCGTAAACCCCTTATATTACAATGACTAACCGAAGAGAGGTCGATAAGCTGTTTGAAACTGGAACAGTGTGGTTTCTGGAAGGTAGGAATGCTGAGAGAAAGAAAACTGAAAAGTATGATGCACTCAGGAAAAACAAGGTCGGAATCTTTTTTGCCTGAATTATCTCGAACAGAAAAGAAACGCGATGCAAAAGCGGTCGGTGCTGTAGCTTTGGGGGCCCTTGCTGTTGGCGCGCTTGCCATTGGTGCGTGGGCTGTAGGGGTTTTCGCAGTAGGACGGTTTGTTGTCGGCAGGCTGTTGGTGCGCTATTCAAAATTCAAAGGTTTGGAAGTTGACGAGCTGAAGGTTGGCCGTCTTCATGTCGGTGAACTGCATGTCGACAAGGTTACAAAGCCGGAAAACAAGGATTCATGAATTACCTGTTCCGCAGCGTTTCTTTGGCTGGAGATAGGTGATTGCCGTATTGATTTTTAGGGCTCTCGGTGGTGGTGGTGATCGTTTTGACTTCAATCCATTCTACGGCCTCATGGAATGTGCGCTTTTCTGGGCATCTTCGATAAGTGGCAGCGGGAATGCAGGTACTATTCGCTGAGTTATGATGGGAGCTGTTTTGTCGGCGATGTCGATGACGGAATCTCCGGTTACTCTGTCCGCAGCGTGCAGGAGTAGGCAGAGTTGCGTTCTCGTGTTTCGTTTGTTTTCGGGCCTTCCTCGTGAAAAACCTCTATATCTTACGGCCTATACTTTTTGTAGTCGATACCGAATTTTTTGACACGTAGCCCCATGACTCGTTCAGTGAGGCCGAGCTGCATGGCGGCTTTAGCCATGTTGCCTTTGGTGCGTTTCAACGCCTCGATAATCATCTCATGTTCGATGGCATCGAGTCTCTGCTGCAGAGAGCCGCTGGCAGGTGTGCCGCTTGATTCAGCGGTTTGCAGGGTCGGTGGAAGATGGTAGCCGTGTATGACATTGTCCTCGCTTAGAATGACCGCTCTCTCGATGCAGTTTTCAAGTTCCCTTACATTACCCGGCCAGTGGTAGCGCATAAACATGTCTATGGCTCGTGTCGATATCCTTCGCACGCCCTTGAAGTTAAGTGCATTGTATTTTTCAACGAAATAGTCGGCGAGTACCAGGATATCGGCTTTTCGTTCACGCAAGGGGGGAACTGTTATCGGGAAAATGTTGAGCCGGTAGTAGAGATCTTCTCTGAATTTTCCGTTTTCAATTTCATCTTCAAGGTCTCTGTTGGTTGCTGCAATGACTCTGATATCGGTTTTCAGGGTTTTGGAGCCACCAACTCTCTCGAACTCTTTTTCCTGAAGAATCCGGAGCAGTTTGGCTTGTACAGGCAGCGTGAGCTCGCCAATTTCGTCAAGAAAAATCGTTCCGCCGTCTGCTAGTTCGAATCTTCCCTGACGGTTGGCTGTGGCACCGGTAAAAGAGCCTTTTTCATGTCCGAACAGTTCACTTTCGATAATACTTTCCGGCAGAGCCGCGCAGTTGAACTTGATAAAAGGCTTTTCTGCACGGTGGCTTTTATAATGAATGGCGCTTGCAACCAGTTCCTTGCCGACACCGCTTTCACCAAGAATGAGTGCTGTGGCGTTTGTTGGTGCGATTTTGTCAATCATTCTGAAAACAGCGATCATTGCTTTCGAACTGCCGATGATGTTGGCAGGGCGGTGTTGAGCGCTGTAGAGTTCGTCGTCAATTTCATGTACATCACCGCGGTAGAAGGAAAAGGGTTCGTGCCGGTCGGGCGAGCCGTTTGGTATTTCTCCCTGCCGTTCTTCCTGATCAAGCTGTTTAATGCGAACCGCCTGTGATATCATGGCGGCAATTATAGAGAGAAGATCGACCAGTTCTTCAATAGACTCCTCTTCCTGCAACTGATTTGGGGTGTTTCCGGTATGATTGTCATCTGTAAACACCGGTCGGTCAGTGCTGAGCGTTCCGATGACTTCACTATCCGCCTTGATCGGTACACAGACAAAGCAGAGGTTCTCGGTGCTGATACGGTTTCTCGATCCTGTCCGATCCAGAAACTGCGGTTCTTCGTCAATCCTGGGGACAACCCGACTCTTGCCTGTTTTGACAACGTTTCCGATGATGCCTTCACCCGGCATGTATCGTCCTCTGGCCTGTTCTTCTTCGGTGAGCCCGAAAGATTCATTGATGACAATTTCATTTGTGTCACGGTTCAGGATGGTGATGACGCCCCGTATCATGTTCATGTGTTCAGACATGATGCTGAGTATGTCCCGGAGTACCTTGTTGATGTCTTTGGTATAATTCAAGGCCCGGCTGACTTCCGCAAGAAGGCTGAGTGTCTTTGTTTTTTCACTTACCGGGATTCTCATCTTTTGCATGTGTCCTGAGGGTTGACAAAGCATTGTATGTAAATGTTTACCAGTTCGGTTGCCGAGAGTCTGCATTTTTTCTTGTCAGCGGCGAGTCTGATATTCGGGAGCAGCTTTTTTGCTTGTTCCCGATCAACGCTGATACCTCTGGTTGACAGTACATGCTGGACCGAAGCGCTGCCTGAATGTTTTCCAATGACAAGCTCATAGTTGTCTTTGCCGATGTCGCGCGGTAAAAAAGGCTGATAGGATAACGGGTCTTTGAGCAGGGCATTACAGTGAATCCCCGATTCATGCTGGAAAACAGCATTGCCAATAACCGGTTTCTGATCTTGGATGAATCTGTTTGAAGCACTCGCAACTGTTTTGCAGAGAGTGTGTAGCAGTTCAGCTTTTATGGAGGTACGGTATCGTCCTGAAAGTTTCAGTGCAATAGCAAGCTCTTCAAGGGCTGCATTTCCTGCGCGTTCTCCGAGTCCGGTAACGGAGACGCTTACAGCATCGCATCCGGCTTCGATAGCGCTGAATGCGTTTGCCGTTGCCATGCCCAGATCATTGTGGGCATGGAATTCGAGAGGTACCGAAGCCGAAGCTTTAAGATGCTGTATCTGTTGCATGAGTGTCAAAGGGGTTGCAATGCCGACAGTGTCGGCAATACGTACCCGGTCTGCCCCGCATGCAGAGGCATCCTGAACAAAAGTTTCAAGAGTTTTGCCATTTGTTCGCGTTGCGTCCTGGCCGCCGACGCTTACAAAGCTGAAATGTTTTTTTGCCTCCGGTATGAGGGTTTCCAACTGGCGGCGAACCCATGTATAGTCCTTTTCCATAAGGTTCAGGTAGAGTTCCGAAAGAGGGAAGCTGAGGTGAATACCCTCGGTGCCGCATGCTCTTGCGCATTCGAGGTCCGTCCTTTTTGCTCTTGACCAGGAGGTCAGGCGTACAGGGAGGTTCATTGACACAATCTCTCTGATGACGCTCTGTTCTTCGGAGCTGATAGCGGGATAACCGATTTCCAATTCATCGACTCCGGCCTCGGCCAGTTTCCTCGCGATATCTTTTTTCTCTAAGGGGCTAAAAGCAACTCCAGGAGCTTGTTCACCATCCCGAAGTGTTGTATCGATTATCCACGGAGTAAACACTGGGACATGCATATGTGGCATAGCATTGCTCATAGTTGTCGGAGTCTTCTTGGTACTATTCTTTTCTTTTAAAAATGCTGTTGTGTCAGAAATAATAAATTTTACATCATCTTTTCTCTGAATAAATAAGGGTATTGTTTTAAAAAACAAAAATATTTTAAACATTTTGGTGGTTTTCTTGAGGGGGAAATCCGGCGTATTTGGGGGATGCTTGCCGGGAGTGACAAAATGGCAGGTTTACTTCAGGGTTCCGAGGAACGGAAGTTGTCGATACTTTCCGGCATAGTCTATGCCGTAACCCACGACAAACCTGTTCGGGACTGAAAACCCCAAATAGTCAATGGTTACCGGGTGTTTTCTTACAGCAGGTTTTTCAAGCAATGAGCAGATTTTGAGCGATGCGGGGTTGCATTTTCGGAACTCTTCATTAATTCTGCTGATTGTAAGGCCTGTATCGATGATATCCTCTACTACCAGGATGTCGTATCCTTCAATATCGATAGTGCCGGTAATGCAAACCTTGCCTGATGACTGTATGCTACTGCCGTAACTTGAAGCCCTTATAAACTCGATGTGACAAGGCACTTCAATAGAACGTACGAGGTCGGCTGTAAACATGAATGCACCTTTCAGTACACAGATGACAATCATTTTATTGGTTTTGGCGAAGTCGGAAGTTATCAGCGTACCGAGTTCCCTGACGCGCTGTTGTATTTTTTCTGCTGAGATGAGTTCAACGATGGTTTCTTTTCCTGTCATGGTCAATTGTCTCGGTCTGTTTTTTCATGTGCGTGCTGCACGAATGTTTTTATTTCGTCGAGATAGCGTTGCCTGGTTTCTTGCGGAAGAAACGAGGCATTGAAAGAATTAACCGCAAACTGAATGATATCTTGCCGGTCAAGGTTCAATGCTTGCTGGACGGCCATATAGTTTTCATTGATATAACCGCCAAAGTACGCAGGATCGTCTGAGTTTACCGTGACAAGAAGTCCTCTATCAAGCATCTTTTTGAGGTTGTGTTTTTTCATCGAGGGGAAAATGTGCAACTTGACGTTGGAGAGGGGGCATACGGTGAGAGGAACTTTCGATGCCACGAGCTTTTCAACCAGCTTTTCGTCTTCCATGCAGCGAACACCATGATCGATCCTCGCGACATGGAGGGTGTTCAATGCCTGCCAAATGTAGTCTGCATGTCCCTCTTCGCCAGCATGTGCGACGGTAAGGAAGCCTTCCTTATTCGCGCGTTTATAAAGCTCTTTGAACTTGTTGGGCGGGTTGCCGAGTTCAGAAGAATCGAGGCCGATACCGGCAATGATGTTTTTGTAGTCAAGTGCCTGTTCAAGGGTTTCCAGCCCTTCTTTTTCGCTGAGATGACGAAGAATGCACAGAAACAGTTTCGTGGTGATGCCGAATTGTTTTTCGCCATCTTGAAGTGCTCTGTGTATGCCTTTCGTGACCGTGCTGAAAGCGATGCCTTCCCTGGATGTGTGGGTTTGGGGGTCGAAAAAAATTTCAGCATGACGCACATTCTGGGCAGCGGCCTTTTTCAGGTATGCTGTTGTGAGGTCGTAAAAGTCCTGCTCGTGAAGCAACACAGATGTGGCATTGTAGTAAATATCGAGGAATGACTGCAGATCGTCGAAGGCATATGCCTTCCGGACAGACGCTGCATCGGGATAGGGAAGTGGCACGCTGTTACGTTTTCCCATTGCCATCATCATTTCAGGTTCAAGCGTGCCCTCGATATGGAGGTGCAGTTCCGCTTTGGGTATTGCCTTGATGAAGGTTTTCATATTGATCCAAGATACCAAAAAAGCGTGGTATGAAGCAGGAATATGATTGAAGCTTCGGCACCTGTTATTTAGGGCGTGTCGTGAGTGCTTGGCGCTGCCGATTGTATGGAGAGAATGTAATCCTTGCGGGTCAGGGGCAACGGAGCAATCACTTTGAATATCTCTTTTCGTTCGCTCCTGTTGCTGACGCATGCTCAATGTGCCGCTGCATACAAGACTTGCATTTCAATATGCATGAAGATGTCGATTGCGATGAACTCTTTTTCCTTTTTCTTGAGGACGCAATCGGAAAATGCGGCCCGCTTCATTTGAGATTCAGTTTTTTATGTATTTACCTTCTCGCTCCTGCAAGTTCGTCCAGCTTTTTCACTAAAGGTGTTATGCTATGGCTCCTTGTCTTGGTTGCTTTTTTTGATTGTGTCATCTCGATGAAAGTCAAGTACGGTCGATAACTGACGCGTAATTTTGATCATGTCTGCCTCCTGGCGTTCAATGCCATAGACGGAAAGCGGGAAATTTAGCGGTTCTTGGATTTTCCAGATTTGTTGATGCTTGTCCGGCGGAAAAATCCTTGCAGGGTCTCCGACCGCAACCCATCCGATCGGAATGGTTTTTCCGGCAGAAACTTTTGTCTTGAGATGGACAACACCGTTAACCCGGACTTCGCAGCCTTTTTCTAAATGTGCACCATGGAATACAGCTGCACCGGTGGCAATGAATACTTCATTGTCGATTGTACAACCCGCCACATGGGTGTTGGGACCGATCAGGCAGTTGTTTCCGATTTTCAAGTCGTGTCTGGAAGAACTTCGCAGTACGGCATTTTCCATCACAATGCATTCGCTACCGACTTGTATAGATCCGCCTTCTGCAATGACCTGGGCACCAAACAGGATCCGGCTGTTTTCACCTATGGTTACTTCCCCACAGACAACGGCGTTCGGTGCAACGTAAGCTGTTGGATGGATCACCGGGCTTTTTCCTTGATGGCTGATGAGCATAGAGAAGCTGTAGTTTTGTGAGTTATGGAGCCTGCTATTTCCCTCCTTGTGAACCTGTCAATGCGGTTCCTATGCCGAGTCCGATAGAGGTGCAGCCTGCAAGGTAACGGCTGAGCATGTTCACGCTCCGGGTGCGGGTAATCATCGGAGATAGCGTTCCTGCGGCAAGGGCATAGATTGCATCGGTTATTGCCGCAAATCGCGACAAAGAGGGATCCAAGCGTTACGGTCTGCAATATGGGTGCTGCTCCTGACGCCATGAACTGGGGCAGGAATGCGCCGAAAAAAATGGCTGTTTTCGGGTTGAGAAGAGCGACAAAAAAACCGTCACGAAAAATCCGCCTTGCAGGAGTCGATGAAAGGGCTCTTGCATGAACTGTGGAACGAGGGGAGCGCAACGTCCGGACTCCCAGGTAGATCAGGTAAAGCGCACCGCAATATTTGACGATGGTAAAGGCGATCGAAGAAACAGCAAAAAGCGTTGCCAGTCCGACGGAAGCTCCGATTGCATTGCCGAGATTGCCGAGAGCGACCCCGCCAACCGGAGCCAGTCCGGCATGACGCCCCTGGGTCAGGCTGCGTGTAACGATATAAAGAACGCCTGGTCCGGGTGTTATCGCAAGTATTAAGCTGCAAGAGGTAAAGATTACGAGCACTGGTAATGGTGGGAACAATTCATTCATGAATAAGTGCTTTAGGCATCTCAATGTATTCGGTGATTCAATTGCTTCGTCGAGTGGTATTCGAAATCCTATACTCTGTGTAAACTCCGGTTTCTTTGCAAGCAATGTTTCACGAACGCTTCAAATTAAAGAAAAAGCTCACCACGTTCATCTCTAATCCTTTATGAAATTTGCATCTCATCTGTTTAAAACATGAGTTGGTCAATAAGGTTCAACGGGGCTTCCGATCCTTTTTTGCGGATATTTGGTGGCCATTATTTGGTTTAGTTGCAGTAGCCTTGAAAAATGTGTAGCAGAAAACACCATCTTTTTCGGTTGTTCTGTACAGATCCTTTATGCCCGTATCGAACGTTTTTTCATCAAGCAGGCCTGCTTCGATGGATGATTCCCGAACGCCTTCGATCATTGCTGTGAAGGTGTTTTTTGTGAATCCTTCTACAAGATGAGGTTTACTTGAATCAACATATACCATTCGGGGAGAGACGTGAACCGAACCGAATTCTGCTGCGGTAAGAAGCGGATACAACTCTCTTCCTATTTTAGCATTACCTCCCGCTCTTTTTTGCAGCTCAACCTGACATTGGATCGCTTTATTTGCTGACTTGCTGTCAGGATGGAAATAAGCGGAACCATGATCTCCCTCGACGGCCGTGATTGTGCCGCCGACTTTGAGAACAGTTTTCAGGCAATGCAATGCCTCGACGGGGCAAACGAGATGCTCGAGCACGAAGCAGACAAAGATATGATCGAAGGCCTCCGGTCCGAACGGTAATGCAAAAACGTCTCCTTGCTGAAAATCTACGTTTGTGATTCCTGCATTATCAATGTTTGCCCTGGCTTTTGCGAGTGATTGCTCCGATATATCAAGTGAGGTAATATGTGCATGAGGGCTGTTACGAGCCAATGTGATGGTTTGGGCACCTACTCCGCATCCAGCTTCGAGAATCCTGCTTCCTGCAGGATAGCATGTGTCCGAATGCAATAGCTCCACAAGGGTAGAGGCCTGGTCTTGTAACCTTATGTTTTCTAATTGATTATATCCATGGACGTATTTCATTTCCTATGTCATTTGTTCCAACGTTTACATAAGTCATTCTCGATATTCAATAAATCCAATGTCCTTCATGTGGTAACATTAATGATATCAACGATGCTGTTGCAGGTTGATGGATAGTGGACGGAAAGATCAACCATCGAGTGTCTTTTTCTTTTCATCACTGCCAAGTCTCCTGTAAGCGGTTATACCGAGTACAATCAAAGCTGTCAGCAGGGAAACAAACTTGATCGGGTCGCTCAGCTCCGGCCAGTTGAATAGATAGCCTTCGACAAGTGTAACTATGCCTCCGAACACCATACCGGGGGCAAGAGCAGGAACCCGAATGAAGGTTCCTGCAATAACAGCGATCAGACCTACAGGAACCGCAGTGAAAAACAGGTGCATCTGATGCTGTTTGTTTGCCGCATTGTATCGAGCCGATGCTTCCTCCCTTTGTCTGGCCATCTCTGCCTTTTCCGCCGGGGTGATGTCTTCTGCCGGGGGTTCTTCGAAGAACTGGCCAGTGTGATAGTCTTCCCAGTTCGGGGCTGGACTGAAGGTTTTAACGCCGTAGAAAACAAGCATAGGAAGAAGTATCGCTATCCCCATGGCTATGGCGAAGTTGATGCCCTTCATGAACATTTCTCCTTATTTATTTTTGGCAATGACCCATACTGCATGAACAATGCCCGGTAAGTAGCCAAGAATGGTTAAAACAATGTTGAGCCAGAAGTGCTTGCCGAGCCCGACTTGCAAAAAGACGCCGAGAGGTGGCAGGAGAATTGCAAGAATGATTTTGAGCAGTTCCATAAATTTGTCTTCTTTCTTTTCGTCAAGGATGCTATTATCGGTAACTGACCAGGTCTTTGTGGAAAACAAGGGTGTACAGATAATGATAGAAAAGTTACGATTTATAAGACGATATTCCGGAAAAAGCCGACTGGTTGATCGATTAATAAGCCTGTTGCGTTACATTTTCGTTAACTGTTTCCAGTCTTCTCCGGTTATCGTTTCTTTTACAGTGCCTTGACCTGTCGCCGGTAGGTTTTGCTGGTTTTCAGCTGAATTGATCGGTAGCCCTGAATGATTTCTGTAGAAAAGAGGAGGGCTTTTTTCCTGTGGGTTGTGGTTCATGTTTTTAAACCCATTGGACTCGTAGTGCGGTGAACAAAGTTTCGATACGTTTGGTATGCAGTGAAACGACAAGACGGTTATGCGGTATATTCTTTCGATCAATACAGGCTCTTCGAGCATCAAGTTTTCGTTGTACGGTATCGGCGAAGTTGAAAACGTTATTTTTTCCGGTTCCCTGACAAGGATCGGTTCCAAGGGTGGATGTTTCTCTGTCAGAGATACAAAAGGTAGGGTTGTTGTAGAGGAGCCTATCGCTGTCCCTGGTCATGAAAATGCATGTATTCATGTTTTTTCTTGGCTTCTGGCCCGAAGCGGGATGCCCATGCCTGATGCGATAGGTCACCGCATGGTGCATGGAGGGCCTGAATTTACCACTCCTGAGATTCTTACTCCTGCATTGATCGAGTCACTCGAGCAATTGAGCCCTTTTGCACCTGAACATCTTCCCCATGCCTTGAAAGCCGTTAAACATGCCGGGAACCAACTTCCCGGTGTGTTACAGGTTGCATGTTTCGATACAGCTTTCCATCATACCATGCCCTCTGTTGCCCGGCTCTATCCTTTACCTGGGGTTATTCGAAATCAGGGGGTGCAGCGCTATGGATTTCATGGTCTTTCCTGCGAGTATCTGTTGGGTGATCTCGAAAGGCTTGAAGGGAGAAGCGAAGTCCTTCAGGAAAAGATCATTCTTGCTCATCTTGGACATGGAGCCAGTATGACGGCCGTATTGCATGGAGAAAGCGTGGATACGACGATGGGGTTTTCTCCGGCTGGCGGTTTGGTGATGAGTACCCGGACAGGGGATCTCGATCCGGGAGTTATTCTGTTTTTGCTGGAACAGGATGGGTTGAGTCCGGAAGTGATAAAGGACATGGTAAATCGCCGTTCCGGACTGCTTGGAGTGTCAGGAAGAAGCAATGATATGCGTGACCTTCTTGATATGGAACAGAATGACGCTGCGGCACATCAGGCGATAGAACTTTTCTGCTACCAGGCGAAGAAGCATATCGGAGCACTTACCACAACTCTGGGTGGGCTCGATGCTCTTGTTTTTACCGGCGGCATAGGTGAACATTCGGCAGCTATACGAAAACGTATCTGCTCCGGGCTGGAGTTTCTCGGTATACATATCGATGAGCGGAAAAACAGCTTGAATATGCCTGTCATATCGCAAGAAACGGGACATGTCATCGTCAGAATTATGAAAACCAACGAGGAATTGATGATCGCCCGTCATACTTATGCATTATTGAATGAAAAAAAGCGGTAAGTATTTGTATTACTAAACTGATGAACCATATAAACGAGGGAGAGAAGAATGATGAATGGAGACCAGATGATCGAATCACAGGCCAAAAACTTGCTTTCTGAAAAAGAGATGGAACTGATAAATGCATACTGGAGGGCAGCTAACTATCTCTCTGTCGGCCAGATTTATCTCTTGGACAACCCGTTGTTGAAAAAGGCTCTCAAGCCGGAACATGTCAAACCCAGGCTGCTGGGGCACTGGGGGACAACACCCGGCCTGAATTTTATCTATGTTCATCTGAACCGTATTATCAAGGCAAGAGATCTCGATATGATTTATATCGCCGGACCAGGGCATGGTGGACCTGCATTGGTATCCAACGTCTGGCTTGAGGGTACATACAGCGAATATTATCCCGATGTATCATTCGATGAACAAGGAATGAAACGTCTGTTTCGGCAGTTTTCTTTTCCGGGAGGCATCCCCAGCCATGTTGCACCCGAAACTCCCGGTTCCATTCACGAGGGAGGTGAATTAGGGTATGCACTGTCTCATGCTTACGGGGCGGTTTTCGACAATCCCGACCTGGTCGCGGCTTGTGTTGTCGGCGATGGAGAGGCGGAAACGGGTCCTTTGGCTACGGCATGGCACAGCAACAAGTTTCTCAACCCAAAGCGTGATGGCGCTGTGCTTCCTATCCTTCATCTCAATGGGTACAAGATTGCCAACCCGACGGTACTTGCCAGGATATCGCATGAAGAGCTGGAGAATCTCATGATCGGTTATGGTTACAAGCCATACTTCGTTGAAGGAAGCGATCCTGAAGCTATGCACCAGAAGATGGTTGCAACGCTTGATAGCTGCTTTGACGAGATCAGGGATATTCAGTATAGGGCCAGAATTGATGGAGATGTAGAACGTCCACGATGGCCCATGATTGTGCTGCGTTCCCCGAAAGGATGGACCGGGCCCAAGGAGGTTGACGGCAAAAAAACGGAAGACAACTGGCGGTCTCACCAAGTGCCGTTTTCGAATGTTCGCGAAAATCCAGAACATCTGATGCTTTTGGAATCGTGGATGAAAAGTTACAAACCTGAGGAGCTGTTTACCGAAGAGGGGGCACTGAAAGCCGAGCTCCAGGAGCTTGTCCCTGAAGGAAAGCGCAGGATGGGTGACAATCCTCATGCAAATGGCGGTTTGCTTCTCCAGAAACTTCGTATGCCTGATTTTCAAGAGTATGCAATTGATGTACCGAAACCTGGATCGGTCATCGCAGAAGCGCCAAGGCCGATGGCTCGTTTTCTCCGGGATATCATGAAGCGCAATGCAAGCGCAGCTAATTTCAGGGTTTTCGGACCGGACGAAACAGCATCCAACCGTCTCAGTGCTCTTTTCGAGGAAACGGAAAGGGTATGGATGGGAGAGATAATTCCTGAGGACGACCACCTTTCTCCTGATGGAAAAGTAATGGAAATCCTTTCCGAGCATACATGCCAGGGTTGGCTCGAAGGTTATCTGCTTACGGGCAGGCATGGTTTCTTTTCCTGCTATGAGGCCTTCATCCACATCATCGATTCAATGTTCAACCAGCACGCCAAATGGCTGAAAGTTACCAATGACGAAATTCCATGGAGGAGACCGATTGCTTCCTTGAACTACTTTCTGACATCGCATGTCTGGCGTCAGGATCATAACGGGTTTTCTCATCAGGATCCCGGGTTCATTGATCATGTTGTCAACAAAAAAGCTGATGTGATAAGGATTTACCTGCCGCCGGATGCCAATACGCTTTTGTCCGTAACCGATCATTGCCTTCGTTCACGGAACTATATCAACGTGATCGTTGCAGGAAAACAACCAGCGTATCAGTGGCTTGACATGGATGCTGCCGTCAAGCATTGTACAAGTGGCATCGGTATCTGGGAGTGGGCCTCGAATGATACTGATGACGGGGATCCCGATGTGGTGATGGCATGTGCAGGTGATGTTCCGACACTCGAAACGCTTGCCGCTGTCGATATCCTGCGCCGTCAGATTCCGGATTTGAAAATCAGAGTGGTCAATGTTGTCGATCTTATGACCCTGCAGCCGGAAGAAGAACACCCACACGGTCTTAAGGACCGGCATTTCGATGATATCTTTACCACGGATAAACCTATTATTTTCGCGTATCATGGCTATCCTTGGTTGATTCATCGGTTGACCTATCGAAGAACAAACCACAAGAATCTCCATGTCCGAGGGTATAAGGAAGAGGGGACGACGACCACCCCGTTCGATATGGTGGTGATGAATGATCTCGACCGTTTTCATCTTGTTGCCGATGTTGTCGATCGGGTTCCTCGTCTACGGCAGAGGGCTGCGTACGTGAAGCAGTATGTTCGTGACCGCCTTATCGACCACAAGGAATATATTTGCAAACATGGTCAGGATATGCCTGAAATCCAGGACTGGAAATGGGAATGGTAAGTGTAGATTATCGATAGTCGAACTTTTTTTCATGCAACGACATGGTTGTTCTTAAAACTGTCCGGAAAACCCGGTTATTCTGAGACCGGAAATGGTGTATGATTATTATGTTATGATGTGTTACGTTGTAAGGTGGATGTATTTCGTTGCTATGACACATTGATAACCTGCTGATCGTTTATGCTCCTCGACAGTTTTCTCCTTATTCTCGGGCTGACCCTTCTGCTTGGAGGGGGTAATTTCCTGGTGACCGGTGCTTCAGCTCTGGCAAGAAATTTAGGGGTGCCCCCTCTGGTGATCGGCCTGACGGTTGTGGCTTTCGGTACCAGCGCCCCTGAACTTTCGATCAACCTGCTTGGTGCTTTGCAAGGGAACAGCGGAATCTCTTTTGGGAACATTATTGGATCCAACATTGCCAATATCGGTTTGATTCTTGGCCTGACGGCTCTCATCAGGCCCTTGACGATCGAGAGCGTTGTTATCTCGAGGGAGATACCGATGATGATTCTTGTTTCTGCAATAACGTTGATCGCTGCAAGTGACATGTTCCTCCGTTCGGCTCAGGATATGTTCGACCGTTCGGACGGCTTGGTGTTTCTGATGTTATTCGGGGTGTTCATGTACTATACTATCGGGGACCTCATGAAAAAACGGCGGGATAGCCTGGTTGAAGAGGCTGAAGATTTTGCCGGAGGTAAAGGCTTGAGAGGTACGGTGCTGAATATCGGGATGTTTGTCGGCGGTCTTGCCGGGCTGCTTGGAGGTGGAAAAATTTCGGTTGATGCTGCGGTTGCTATTGCTGAAGCACTTGCTGTTCCACAGGTTATTATCGGTCTGACGATTGTAGCTTTTGGGACCAGTCTCCCTGAACTGGTTACCTCTCTGGTTGCAACCTTTCAGGGGAAAGCCGATATTGCAGTTGGCAATGTTGTGGGGTCGAATATTTTCAATCTGCTGCTTGTCAACGGGTTATGTGCTTCGATAACTCCTATTACCGTGCCAGCGGGTGGTGGATTTGCCGATCTTGCCATGATGATTCTGTTGTCACTGTTCCTGCTCCCCATGAGTATCACTGATCAGAAAAAAATTGTGCGTTGGGAGGGGGCCGTTCTGCTCGGGCTGTATCTTGGCTACAACATCTGGAGAGTCGTGGGGTAGAAGGAGGCTAAAGTCACAAGGCAGAAGGGAAAAGACTGCAGGCTTTCAACTCTGAATTCTTGCAGTTCAGTTATCAATCCCGACAAGTCGGGGTATCGAACCATTGAACTATGAAACTCATCGAGGTTATTGCTGATGAAGGCAGTGTGAAAACTGTTGCAGCTATTGCCGAGAAACACAAGGTCCGTGATTTTCGTACCGGGCTGAAGGACAAAGACGATTCACAGCCGATGCGGCTTGTCGTAACGGACGATAAGGTGCAGGATGTGCTGGATGCTCTTCAGGGAGTTCTTGGCGCGCAGTCCTATGCAAAACTGCTGGTTTACCCAATCGATATTTCCCTTCCAAAGCAAACCGAAGAGCAGCAGGAAAAAGAGGCTCATGCAATGCGAGCTCGTGAATCACTGTACAAAGAGGTTCAGAAAAATGCACGTCTTGATACAAACTACCTTGTACTTGTCATGCTCTCTACGATCGTTGCTGCTATAGGACTGATCGAGAACAATGTGGCCGTTGTTATCGGGGCGATGGTAATTGCTCCGCTGCTTGGGCCGAATCTGGCTTTCGGACTTGGCACGGCGCTCGGTGACCTTTCTCTTATGAAGAATTCCCTGAAAACGCTGTTTGCGGGAGTACTGCTGGCCGTAACCGTTTCTGTTGTTATGGGGATTGTCTGGCCGTTTCCTCTTACAAGTCCTGAGCTTATCGCCCGCACGGATGCGGGTCTGGATTCGATAGCTTTGGCCTTTGCTTCGGGGGCGGCAGCAGCGCTTTCGCTCAGCACCGGATTGCCGAGTGTTCTTGTCGGCGTTATGGTGGCGGTTGCTCTGCTTCCTCCCGCAGCCACCTTCGGACTGATGCTCGGGCATGCCCGTATCGACCTTGCGGCAGGCGCGGCTCTTCTTCTTGCAGTGAACGTGGTTAGCGTGAACCTTGCCTGCAAACTCGTGTTTCTCATCAAGGGAGTGCGACCGAGAACCTGGTGGGAGAAGGAAAAAGCTAACAAGGCAATGCGGAGGTACATTGTTGTCTGGGTGTTTACTCTCGTTTTGCTGGGGCTGGTTATCTATGTTAGAACTTTTTCTCTCTGAAGGGTTTTTTGCTTTAAAAAAGGTTTCAGCCAATTCAAACATTACTCATATGAACTGGTACAAAGTACTCGAAAATGCTTCCGAAATTGCGGAAAACCAGGTTATGGAGGCAACGGCCGGTGGACGAACGATAGCGCTTTCGAAGGTCAATGGAGTAATCTGTGCGTTGGGGGGTGAATGTTCTCATGAAGGCGGACCTTTGGGGAAGGGGGATATTGAAAACGGACACCTGGTTTGCCCTTGGCACGGCTGGGAATTCGAGCCCTGTACCGGCAGAGATGTTTACAATCCTGCTCGAGGTGTCGAGTCGTTTACGGTTGAGGTGCGTGGGGATGGAGTGTATGTGGAGGTGTAGGGTCATGATCAAGTCAGACCGATGTTTATGGTTGGAGTTTTTTTCCGTGGTAATTCATTTACAGGCCGATAGAAATGGGTGCGCCTGATCGGGAAAGAGAGATGTTATTGCTCCAGGTGGGACGGGCAGGGAGATAGTATTGCCGTGGAGTGGCAGCGAATGAAGGATTCGGAAAAATGAAAATACAGGATATTCTTGTTGCCATAGTGGTAGCATTTATCTGGGGATTCAATTTTGTTGTCATCGAGCTTGGACTCGACTCTTTTCCGCCCTTGTTGTTTTCCGCCCTGCGATTTGTCTTTTCTGCATTTCCAGCGATTTTGTTCATTCAAAAAGGTTCTGTCAGCCTGCGGTGGATTATATCCATCGGTCTGGTTTTGGGGGTTGTGATGTTCAGTTTGTTGTTTGTCGGAATGAAGATTGGAATGCCGGCCGGGCTGTCTTCGCTGGTGCTGCAAATTCAAAGTGTCTTTACATTGCTTCTGTCTTCATTCCTGTTACGGGATGCTCCTACTGCGTTCCAAAAACTCGGTATTTCGATTGCTTTTGGCGGAATATTTATCCTGGTGTTCGACAGTATCGGAGAGGGCCGTTCAAGCTTGGCTGGATTGTGTATCGTTATCGCTGCCGGTCTGGCATGGGCGGTATCGAATATCCTGATGAAGAAAGCGGGGAGAATCAATATGTTTCATCTGGTCATTCAGATGAGTCTGATTCCTCCGTTACCACTGTTTTTCCTGTCGTTTTTTTTTGAAGATGGACAGATCGAGACGATTGCCAATATATCTCTGACCGGTGTATTCGCTATTTTTTATACGAGTATTGTTTCGACCGTGCTTGCGTTTGGTTTCTGGGGGAAGCTGCTATCGCGATATTCTCCGAATGTTGTCGCGCCGTTTTCCTTGCTCGTTCCGGTTTTCGGCATGCTGTCTTCATGGGTTGTGCTGGGTGAATCGTTCAACAACTGGGAATGGATCGCCTCTCTGTGTATTTTTGCCGGTCTGCTGGTGATAGTAGCTCCACCGGATGTGTTGAACAGGATCAAATCGTCCCTTGCGTTGGCAATGCAGCGGTGGGAATGAAAAGATTCGGTGTTGACGGTGTGGGATATACTATATCCGGTATGCTTTGATTGTCAACTCGTCGCGGTAGAGTGCAGGAGCAATAGCTATTTTTTCTCCGTTTTCAGTTTCGATAGATTTCGAATTCATAGTTGATTCATAATCCGTCGAGCTCTTCATTTGGTCCAATACCGGATCTCGTGTTGCAATTTTCGATCGGCAGTTTTATATGTTCTACCGGTATTGTCTTGTTTGATTCGAGGCAAAGGCACACCTTGCTCGAGCTGGAAAATCCGTTTTGTTACTCTGCGTATAGCTCAGATGCCAGACAGTAAAGGCTTTCCGGGGTGTCGCTGGTACATTGCAACGGTATCGCATGGGCAATGATATTGCCTGTGTCAACTCCTTCATCGACAAAATGTATCGTGGAGTCTACCTTGTCGTAGGCTTCGTTCAGCAAAGCGAAAAAGAAACAGTGTGTATGGTGGTGGACATCCAATATTCCTTTTTACTCTTCAATTTTGCCTTCCTCTTTCTTCTTCTTCTGCCCTGTGAAGTAGGTAAGTGCTACAACGACGAAAGCAATGGCTGCGCCGTAATAGACAATCTCGGTCTCTCCGTGCCATTTGATGACATGGCCGAGAAAAACCACACTCATAACCACGATAACGACCCCTATCAGCTTTTGTTTGAGATCGTCGAGTGTATGTATTTCCAGCCAGTCGGGTACTTCTATATTGTCATCGATGAACAGTTCGTAAAGACCTGTCGATATGATGTACATCACGGTGCCGATCAGAAAGATATCGGCAATTTCGACAAAACTGAGCATCAGGGCTTTCGATCCCTTGCTCGATACATATCCCGTTTGGATAGTGTCGATGATTTGCTGAACGGTAAGTACGCCGCCGTAGATGAAAAGCGAGACTGCTGCTATAAATGCACCGATAACGCCGATGATGACCATGTAACGTCCGTTTGAGAGGATGAACTTCATAAGAATCAATTCAAAGATCAAAAATTATATGGCAAAAGTTCTGAATCCATAAACCTGAAGTCAAAGAGATCAGTTAACAGTTTCAGGTTTACAGTTGGTAAATAAGACGATGTTCTATTGCCTGTTAAACTGCCGCTGAAATTTAAGGAATACCCTCTTGAAATGAAATGCCCTGAAGGGTGTCTGGGTAGGGGAAAGGGTAAAAAAGCGATATTTTATCTTTAGCTTTTCTCCAATCATCTAATGGAGCGAACCATGGGTGCGCAAAGGAAAATAATCACCGACTTCATACATCCCCCTTTTCTTCGCTGGACCAGCGTCAACGATGGCGTTATGGGTGGATTGTCCGACAGCCTGATGCAGCGTTCCGGTGAGGGTAAAGGGGTTTTTTCCGGCCATCTTTCCCTTGAAAGCAATGGTGGGTTCGCCTCGGTACGGGCACTGCTTCCGGAAAATGATTTTACGGGTTATCATGGGATCGAACTGTATATCAAAGGAGACGGCAAGCGTTACAGTTTTCGTTTGAGAACGGATCTGCTGTTCGACGGCCTGGTGTACCGCCAGGAATTCGATGCGCCGGTGGACAGATGGATGGCGGTTCAGTTACCGTTCAGTGATTTCAAGCCCTCTTTCCGCGGTCGAACTGTTTCCGACGCCCCGCCTCTTGACCCGGCCCGTATTTTCCAGATCGGTTTTCTTCTTTCCGAAAAACAGGAGGGTACGTTCAGGCTCGAAGTAGACAGGATCGAGGTTTTTCAGTCCTGAGCAAGATGATATATTAAAATATTACAGAGGCGATCAAAATGTCGGGGGGTCAAAAAAAACAATAGGGAGTTAGAGTTATGCCTTCAGGTGTCATTGTAGTCGAGAAGATAGCGAAGTACGATATTGCGTATTACGCTGGCGGGAAGTTTGCTAATGGCTATCCATACAGGGCGATTATCGGGCTACGCAGAGATGATGGCAGCCTGATAGGCGGAGCGTATTTTCATCGTGAACATGGATCCATGCCTGATGCGGATGAGCAGGTGGCAACCGGATATGTATGGTGTAACTACCGTTCGGAGGACTTTCCGCAGGTGGTGGACATTTTACGAAACGAAGGTCCTGTGTATGTGCGCTACGTGGCCGGTAGCTGGCACATGGGTTCGATCACGACGATGCCGGAACCTGTGGGTGAGGGTGAACCGAAAGGCAGTGAATAGTGAATAGTGAATGGTAAATGGTTATAGGGGGAAACTCAGTAGATTGTTTTCTTAACGAACGGGTTGCCTTTAGCGTAAAGAAAAACGAATTGGGATGGTTAACCACGTCTCTATCGGTTCTCCATTTTGCATAGCGGGTTCGTAGGTTGAATTC
This sequence comes from Prosthecochloris marina, assembly GCF_003182595.1. Classification (NCBI taxonomy): domain Bacteria; kingdom Pseudomonadati; phylum Chlorobiota; class Chlorobiia; order Chlorobiales; family Chlorobiaceae; genus Prosthecochloris; species Prosthecochloris marina. The sequence continues at coordinate 66,984 of NZ_PDNZ01000007.1, read as the reverse complement.
ATGACCGCGTCCATCGCTGGTTTATCGAAAACGGTTTGTTCGGGTGGCGTACGCTTTAGAACGTGCGCTTTACTGGGTTTCCCGTCTTTGCCTATCATAACGATGACAAACACTTTTCCTTCGATACCTGCAATTCGAGCTTTTTCAGGGTATTCTGGTTTTTCCTGGTGAAGAAACCCTGGCATGATGTCAGCCTGAACCCATCTGATGGCATCTTTTCCGACAGTGGCATCCTTTCCGACGATGGTGGGCTTCGGTAAGATGTTGTCTTCCTCTTCGTCCGATAGAATGCGCGCTTTGTCAATGACAAAAGTATTGGCATCACCACTTTTTGCTTTTCCCTCGATCGCAACAAACTGTCCTTTCGATAATCGAGCAAGTGACGCCATATCTTTTCTTGCGAAAAAACATCGGATGCCTTCAGGTTTTTTTGCTCCAATAATCACGTACGTTCGGTCACTTGTATCTATGCCAATATCCAGAACGACGCCATACACGATAATCACGCTGCTCCGGTATTTCATATCTGCAGCAATAACGTTCAGGTCATACTCTTTATGCAGTTCAGCCGCAGATATGATATGGGTGGTCGGCTGGGGTTTAAAAAAGTTTTCAAGATTTTCTTCATCAATGGTGCAACCGGTACTGAACGCCGCAAAGAGTAGCGTGAAGAAAAAGGAGAGGATGTAACCTGAACAGTGCTTTTGCATGATTTTGAGTATGTGTTGTCTTGAGGTCAGTTGAGCCACACGGTATCATGAGAAAGATGCAATAAACAGGTCACTATTCAGTGTCACACTATCTTTTCGCCGACTGAAAACTGCCTGAATGCTTACCGGGCTTCCGGACCCCACCTTCTGAATTCAAAAGTATTGCTCCCCAACAGATCAACAACCCGACACCCAACAGAAATCTTTTTCTGTTACAGTCGAACTTCTATTCCTCTTTCCCTCAGATATTCCTTCGCTTCCCTGATCGAGTATTGCCGGAAATGGAAGATTGAAGCGGCAAGGGCGGCGTCGGCATGTCCTTTGGAGAAGCCATCGTAAAGATGTATGAGATTTCCGGCCCCGCCTGATGCAATGACAGGTATGTGAACCGTTGTCGATATTCTATGCAGAATTTCATTATCGTATCCTGACTTGGTGCCGTCACGGTCCATACTGGTCAGAAGGATTTCTCCAGCGCCGAGATCCTGTACCATGTGAGCCCATTCGACTGCTTCGTATTTTGTCAGCTCTTTGCCCGAATGGGTGTGGACGATATACTTGTCACCGACTTTTTTGACATCGATTGCAACCACGACTGCCTGCGATCCGAACTTTTCGGCGATTCTCGTGATCAACTCCGGATCATAAACTGCGGCGGTGTTGACCGAAACTTTGTCAGCACCGTGCAGGAATGCATCTCTGGCGCGTTCGACCGAACTGATGCCGCCGCCTACGGTGAGAGGAATAAATACCTTTTCCGAAACTTTTAGAACTTCCTCGAGTGTTGTTCTTCTCGATTCGATCGAGGCTGAGATATCGAGAAAAACCAGCTCGTCCGCCAGTTCATCATTGTAGAATTCGGCTTGTTCGAGAATCGAACCGGCATCCCGCAGACCTTCAAAGTTGATGCCCTTGACAACTCTTCCGTCACGGACGTCGAGGCATGGTATAATACGTTTGGCTAACATCTGTTGTTTGAAAATTCAGTTCGATAATGAATAGAGCCCGGTAACCAGCGGTAAGTGGCTTTTTATGAAAAACAGGTTATGCTTGTAACGGGATCACACGGTTCTGTTTAAAGAGATTCAACTTAGGAATAAATCAATTAACTGGTAAACTCCAAGATTTAATAATGTAATGCGTCTTAAAATTCTCATTTTTCAAGCTACTATTATATATTAGCAGCCGTGAAACCGAGAATAACAAGGAGAATGAGAATATGAAATTTCCGGTATGTGATTTTGCGGATTCCGAGGACGGTTTTTACTCGCAGTGTGCCAGCTGTCCGATCGATGCTTCAACAGCAGGGTGTGCCCTGACCGAGCTGGAAGATGGCACTTATGAATTTGTGGGTAAAACACCTCATGGAGGGGTGAGAGCAGTGTTTCTTTTCAAGAACGATGCTGGAGACCAGGTTGCCAAACAGGATGCGGTCCATGTTGAAATCCATGAACTCGATGAGCACGGGCACCTTGTGACCATCCTCTATGGGATCGTTGATCCGGAAGGTATGATCTATCTGAAAAGGTCGGACACTGAAGAACAATAGCAGCAATTCAGTAACGTTTTTTCAATTCAACAGTAATGACAAAGAACGGAGAAATGTCTTCCGGAAGGGGTAGTATGCGTGATTTGACGATTATCGGTGGGGGACCCACAGGTATTTTTGCTGCCTTTCAGTGCGGTATGAACAATATCTCGTGCAGGATTATCGAAAGCATGCCGCAGCTTGGCGGTCAGCTTACTGCGCTATATCCTGAAAAATATATTTATGACGTAGCAGCATTTCCCAAGGTTCAGGCTGCAGAGCTTGTTGAAAGCCTCTGGAAACAGGCTGAACGGTATGGTCCGGAATTGATTCTGGGTGAAACGGTGTCCAGGTACCGGAAACTCGATGACGGTTCATTTGATGTTGAGACCCGAAGTGGCAGGGCTTTCGCTTCCCGTTCGGTACTTGTTGCAGCAGGATTGGGTGCGTTTTCTCCGAGAAAGCTTCCCCAGCTTGGCGATCTCGGTGAGCTCGAAGGACATTCAGTGCTGTATTCGGTGCAACATATGCAGCAATTTGCTGGCAAAAAGGTGTTGATTGTAGGGGGCGGGGATTCCGCTCTCGATTGGGCAATGATGCTGCTTCCTGAAGCTGAGCATGTAAGCGTTGCCCACCGTTCCCCGGAGTTCAGGGCTCATGGTAAAACGCAACAGGATGTACTGGAAGCTGCCGAAAAGGGTTTGCTGGATGTCTATCTGAACACGGAAGTAAAGAGTATCGAGCATGACGGCCCTGCGTTGCGAAAAGTACATCTGCGTTCGAAAAGTGGAAAGGAGACATCTTTCGAGGCAGATTATATGCTGGTATTGATCGGTTATATTTCAAATCTCGGTCCTCTTGCAGAATGGGGACTTGCCTTGAACGACAATGCTATTGTTGTCGACGGTCACATGAAGACAGACGTGGATGGTTTGTACGCTGCCGGAGATATCGCTTCTTATCCCGGAAAACTTAAAATTATTCAGACCGGTTTGAGTGATGCGACGATGGCGGTTCGTCACAGTCTTACCTATATTCATCCTGGAAAAAAGATCAAGCATCAGTTCAGCAGCATTAAAATGGCTAAAGAGAAAAATAAATGACGCAAGGAACTGTAAATGCTCAGCCAGAGCCTTCGCGTTTTCAGGCATGGATGATGGCCATACGTCCCAAGACACTTCCTGCCGGTGCTGTTCCTGTTGTTGTCGGCACAGCCTTTGCTGCAGCCGACGGAAAAATTTTGCCTGTTGCTGCTGCTATTGCATTGCTTTGTGCCTTGGGAATACAGGTTGCTACGAACTTTATCAATGAAATATACGATTTCAGAAAAGGAGCCGATACAGGGGAGAGGCTTGGGCCGACACGCACTGTCGCTGCAGGATTTATCTCGGAAAAAACCATGGTTACCGTTTCAGCTGTGTTACTGCTGACAGTATTCCTTTTAGGTCTTTATCTGGTATACCTTGCAGGCTGGCCAATTCTTTTCATCGGGTTGCTTTCGATGTTTTTTACATGGGCATATACAGGAGGACCTTATCCTATTGCCTATTCAGGGCTTGGAGACCTTTTCGTGTTTGTTTTTTTCGGGCTTGTCGCTGTCGGTGGTACCTACTATATCCAGGTGGGTTCGGTTACCTTACCGGTACTGACGGCTGCGGTTGCTCCTGGAATTTTTTCTGTCAACATCCTGCTTGTCAATAATATCCGTGATATCGATACAGATCGGAAAGTGGGGAAGATGACCCTCCCTGCAAGGATAGGGGGCGGAAATGCAAGATGGCTTTATCTCGGCTTGACTGTTGTCGCCTATTTTGTGCCTGTCTGGATATGGATGACCGGATACTCTGCCTGGGTCATGCTTTCCTGGTTTTCCATACCGCTTGCTATCGGTCAGGTCAGAGCACTTTTCCATAGTGAAGGCAGGGCTCTCAATGACGTGCTTGCAGGAACAGGGAGGGTAATGGTACTGCATGGAACACTGCTTGCCTTAGGTATGGTGGTCCCGATATTTTCAGCTCTATAACTATACGATGCATTCAGAAAAGGTGAGAATCGCCCTCGTGCAGATGGCCTGTGAAGCCGATCCGGAGATGAATCTGAAAAAGGCATGCCGTAAAATTGTAGAGTCGGCATCCAGAGGAGCGAAGATAGTCTGCTTGCAGGAACTGTTTACAACAGTCTATTTCTGCCAGGCCGAGGAGTACGAACCGTTCAGCCTTTCCGAACCCGTTCCCGGCCCTTCGACCGATATGCTTCAGGCAATAGCCGCCGAGCACGGCATTGTCATTATAGCCTCGTTATTCGAGAAACGCGCGCGTGGGCTTTTTCATAACACCGCGGCAGTTATCGATGCGGATGGTTCTTACCTCGGAAAGTATCGCAAAATGCATGTCCCTGACGATCCCGGCTTTTATGAAAAATTTTACTTCACGCCGGGTGACCTCGGTTACAAGATATTCAAAACACGGTATGCTACGATCGGGGTGTTGATCTGTTGGGATCAATGGTTTCCGGAGGCGGCACGCCTGACCGCTCTTCAAGGGGCGGAAATTCTTTTTTACCCAACGGCTATCGGGTGGGCTTCGAGTGAAACGTCGATGGAAGTTCGGCATTCCCAGTTGCAGGCATGGAAAACGATACAACAGAGTCATGCAATTGCAAACGGGGTTTATGTAGCCACAGCTAATAGAGTTGGAACTGAGGGTGATCTCCGTTTCTGGGGCAACAGTTTTGTTTCAGATCCGTTCGGACAGGTTACTGCTTCTGCTGATGAAAACAGTGAGCAAATCCTGCTGGAGGAGTGTGATCTTGGTAACATAGCGTATTATCGGTCACACTGGCCTTTTTTGCGGGACAGAAGGGTTGAAACATACGGGGAAATACAACGGCGTTATATCGATTGAGCAGGGGGCTGTTACTAAAAAGATCGCGAAAAGTAAAATGGATTTATGAGTGTCAATACCGGAGCTTTACCTCAAATAAAGTCATCTCCCGAATCAAAGCCAATGATAAAGGAATGGTTTTTTGTCGTTGGTCTTGTATATCTTCTGCTGGTTTGTGTGGCTCTTATCGGAAGCGGGTTCAAGGAAGCTGCAGGTGAAAATGCCAAAGGGCTTTTTGCTTTTGCCAGTAATCCCTTAAGCGGTCTGGTTATCGGTACAATCGCTACAGCACTTATTCAGTCTTCGAGTACTGTCACCTCGATTATTGTCGGACTTGTTGCCGGGGGGCTTCCTGTTTCGATAGCTATTCCAATGGTTATGGGGGCAAATATCGGCACGACGATCACCAATACCATTGTGAGTCTCGGGCATGTCCGGGAAGGAGAGGAGTTCAAGCGGGCTTATGCCGCTGCAACGATTCATGACTTTTTCAACCTGCTCTGTGTTGTTATTTTTCTCCCGCTTGAAATGCTTACCGGTTATCTTGCCAAGGCCGGTTTTTTTCTTGGTGGTTTGTTTGTCGGCAAAGAGTCGATGTCTATCAAAGGTTTCAATTTCATAAAGCCTATTGTAAAGCCTGCCGTTTCGATGGTCGAAGATTTCCTTCAGTCTTTTTTGCCTCAGATAACAGCTGGTTTTATTATGATTATGATAGGAGTTGTCCTTATTGTTGCCGTGATCACAGTGCTCAGCAGGTTGCTGAAAATGCTTATGGTGGGAAAGGCAAAGGATATTCTGCGTAAGTCTGTCGGCAGAGGACCGGTTTCCGGTTTGTTTTCAGGCGCGCTCTTGACTGTGCTTGTTCAATCATCTTCGACAACAACGAGTCTTGTCGTACCCCTTGCCGGAAACGGCGTGTTTTCTCTCAGGCAGATTTATCCGTTTACATTGGGTGCGAATATCGGTACCTGTATAACGGCTTTGCTTGCTGCAACAGCCATAACAGGGGCCAATGCTGTTTTTGCTCTGCAGATCGCTTTTGTACATCTGTTGTACAATTTTTCCGGGGTTCTCGTGATTTACGGACTTCCTTTTTTGAGATTACTGCCTGTTCGTGCTGCCGAAATGCTTGCAACTGCTACCGTTCGCAACAAACTGTATGCCTTGGCATATATTATCGGTGTTTTTTTTCTGATTCCAAGCGTTTTAATTGCAATTAGTGCCCGGTTCGGGTTGTGACGGGTGGTTTGTCAATTGAGATAAAGGAAACGCATATGCTGAACCAGATCAAAAGAAAGAAAGAGCTTGAAGCGAGAATTGCCGATCTCGAGACTTCCCTGAGCAATTTGAAAAAGCAATTGAAGGAGGAAACAACTCAGGAGCACCAGGAAGGGATCGACCATCTTGAGGAATATCTTGATGAGGTCAATCATCGGTATACAAACCTGAGAGATTTCTTGCAGATTGTCCGGCAGGAGCTCAAAGAACTTTTTGCGAGAAAAAAGGCTGCAGACAGGAAAAACAAAGATCTACGAGAAGTTATCAAGGAAAAAAGAGCGGACTCGAAAAGAAAGCATCAATAAGGGATCTGAGAAAGGAACGAGGCGGTTATAAGAGCCAGCCCCCGAAGGGGAACCAGATAAAAAAAGTTGAAAGATTGAATTCGAATTACTACTCAATATGAACATTTTCAGCATTATTATTCTTGGTACGTTGTTGGGTACTTTTTTCATAAAGCTGGTTGCCGATATCCTGAATATGAAAGCAGCAGGAGCAGTTCTGCCTGTTGAATTTCAAGATGTTTACGATCAGGAAGCTTATGAAAAATCCCAGAATTATCTCCGTCACTCAACAGTATTTTCTCTTGTGGCAGCGGCGTTTGAACTGTTGATACTGCTTGTTTTCTGGTTTGCAGGAGGGTTTAACTTTCTTGATAGTATGGTGAGAGGGCTTGATTTTTCATCTCTTGTAACAGGTATTCTCTACATTGGGATCCTTCTTTTTCTTCAGGGATTGGTTTCTTTACCGTTCAGTATATACCAGACATTCGTGCTCGAAGAAAAGTACGGTTTCAATAAAACCACTCCGCTTACATTTGTTTCGGACAAGTTGAAAGGGGTGCTTCTCGGGCTGTTGCTGGGTACGCCGGTACTTGCCGGGCTGCTCTGGTTTTTTGAGAACAGCGGTTCACTTGCCTGGGTGTGGGCATGGGTGGCAGTCGCTTTCTTCGGTTTTGTGCTGCAGTATGTCGCTCCTACCGTGATTATGCCGCTTTTCAACAAGTTTACCCCACTTGAAGATGGTGAACTCAAGTCGGCAATCATGGGGTATGCCAAATCGGTTGATTTTCCTCTTTCCGGTATTTTTGTCATAGACGGATCAAAACGCTCTTCAAAGGCCAACGCTTTTTTCACCGGTTTCGGTAAACAGAAACGTATAGCGCTTTTCGATACGCTTATCGAAAATCATACCGTTACGGAACTTGTTGCGGTACTTGCGCATGAAATCGGGCATTACAAGAAAAAACATATCGTTATCGCGATGTTTCTCAGCATCATCAATATGGGAATCGTGTTTTTCCTGCTTTCGATTTTTCTCAACAACCGCGATTTGTTCGATGCGTTTTATATGGAGAACCTTTCTGTCTACGCAAGTCTTCTGTTTTTTTCCTTGCTTTACAGTCCTGTTGAGTTTGTGCTCTCGGTTGTTCTGCAGTCTCTTTCGAGGCGTCATGAATTTCAGGCTGACCATTATGCTGTGGAGACCTACAGTGAGGGCTCTACTCTCGTCGAAGCGCTCAAGAAGCTGTCGAGAACAAATCTCTCCAACCTTACACCCCATCCTTTTTACGTATTTCTGAACTACTCTCATCCTCCGGTGCTTCAGCGGATCGAGCGTATTAGGCGGGAGCTATCGACCGCAACTTTCTAACGGGGCAGTTTGAATCGTTAAAGAAAAGAGCGGTAACGGTAATTCAACGGTGCTTTTCATGTATGTCAACAGGTAAATACAGTCATTACTACATGCCCCCCGAATGGGTGCACCATGATGCAACGTGGCTCTCATGGCCACATAACAAAGCTTCCTGGCCGGGTAAATTCGAGCCGGTACCGGATGTTTTTGCTACAATTGCAGCTATGCTCAGCCGGTATGAAACGGTGCATATCAATGTTCTCGATGATGCTATGAGGTATGATGCCCAAGAGCGGATAAAAAGCAGACTAAGGCATGCAGAGGACATGAATCGAGTATGTTTTCACAAGATTCCAACGGATGATGCATGGTGCAGGGATCATGGACCGAACTATGTGTATCGCAGGGAGAACGGTGCTTCTCGAAAAGTAATCCTTGACTGGGAGTACAATGCCTGGGGCGGTAAGTATAAACCCTATGATAACGACAACAGTGTACCGGAGAAGATTGCGATCATGCAGGGCCTTCCTCTTGTCAAACCTGGAATGGTGCTGGAAGGTGGCGCGATTGACGTGAACGGAGATGGACTGCTGCTGACGACCGAAGCCTGCCTGCTCAATCCTAATCGTAATCCTTCCATGGCGAAAGAGGATATCGAGGAGATGCTTGTGCAGTATCTGGGTATAGAGAAGATTCTCTGGTTGAAAGAGGGGATAGTGGGGGATGACACGGACGGACATGTGGATGATCTTGCACGCTTTGTCGATGAAAGAACCGTTGTGATTGCTGTTGAAGAGAACTCCGGTGATGAGAATTACGAAATACTCCAAGAAAATTACAGATTACTTCAACAGTGTACTGATACCCGGCAAAGATCGTTACAAGTCGTAAAATTGCCAATGCCTGATCCGGTCTACCATGAAAACGAAAGGCTACCTGCAAGTTATGCAAATTTTTATATCGCTAACCGTCAAGTGCTTGTTCCGATCTACCGTTGCCCAAAGGACAGGGTCGCACTTGATATTCTGAAAAAATGCTTTCCTTCGAAAGAGGTGGTTGGAATTGACTGCACTGATCTTGTCTGGGGGCTTGGGGCTATACATTGTATAACCCATGAGGAACCTGTATAGAAAGAACTTTCGCGTTGAGTAGCCCTGTTACATTGAGGCTCGGTTTTCTGAGTTGTTACTCTGTTGAGAAGACATAACAGCACGATAGCTTATTGGTTATACAGTCCCAATGGAAGAGCCATATTGCCCTGAATCGGCATCCATGCTGCCCAGCGAGACAGATGATGGATCCCCGGGTCTGCGCTCCGCTTGCCCGAGGATGACAAAAGGAGAGAGAAGTCATGCCGCACTTGATGCGGCCTCCATGCTGACCAACGGGCAGGTGATGGATTCCCGGAGTAAGGCTTCTTTTTCCAATTACTCTACTTTTCCTGTTGTTCAAGTGGTTTCAATTCTTTAAATGCGTCTCAAAATGATGGGTTTGATCTCATTTTGAGTCTCTTTTTGTCCACTTTGCTTCATGACAGAATTTTATTCGCCATAAATGCGCTATTTGTTTGGCCAATATTACGTTTTTTGTTTTGGCATACACTTTGCATATAAAGAAATAGTAGTATGAAGTTTACAACCTCACGCCCGTGAGGTTGAGCAGGCGGAATGGGGGACGCCTGCTCCAAGAAAGCGGTCAGTACGGCCGCTTTTTTTTATTCCAATTCCCGATTTTTTGCAAGGCTTTTGACTGCTTATATCCGTTTTGTCAAAATCTCACGTACTGCGCGTATATCGGAAAGAACATCAAGAGCTTCAATCTCGATGCCGAAATGACAACAGACAATCTCACCCTTTAGTCAGAGGTAAAGGGGCAAGTTCACTGCCGGCCATGGCAATCGGTCAGTGATGGCTTGGATCTACAACTCTTCCCATAAACAGTATCGTGCCGAAACGGTTTTCTCTGATCATAAACACAAATGGATGATCTGCACGAAATACAGGAGCGGGTTCAGGCATTGCGGATGTGAGCTGCATAACGACGCCAGTTGCTGCGGCTGCTTCGGTTCCCTCTTCATTAACGTCTATAAATGCTTTATGAACAACAGCCCCGATGAAAAGGTTATCGCTATCGGGAGTCATGTTTGAGAAGTCAGCCTTCATGGGATCAAATGCATCCGTCATGCCAAGTGTACGGAGAGTTTGATCGAGGCGCAAGGTGGAGGTGAGGGTGAATTTCGGCAGAAAAACATTGACGGTTGTCTCTTTGAGTGAGTTTGTCAAGGTATTCAGCAGTTCGGGTGTGATGCTGTTTTCAAGCATGGAAATCCTGTTTTTTTCGACAGGAAGCAGTACAAGCATCGAAAGATCGTTGCCAGAGTAGGGTAGCTCGAGAATCTGCAAGGAATCTGTTGATGCATACTTGAACTGCTGCTCCTGATGCATCATCGAAACGGTTACTGTTTTGTCCTGTTTGACAAAAAAGCTTGATTCAGTTGTTGTCGATTTGTCAAAACTGTTTGTCCAGTCACCCTTGAAGTAGATGGCGTTGACGAGCGTCAGTCTGGTGAGGCTGTTAAGAATACCGGGTTTCAAGAGTTCCTTGATTTTGTCCCTGGTTTTCTTTTCCACCCAGGTGTTGATGGTTTCTCTGGCTGTTTCGGTGTTTTTAGTGTAGTCAACCGAGGTAACAGTTGAACGGTAGTATTGTTTGAGATCATGCAGGAAAGAGTTTGAAAGTACATATCCCTCCTGCGGCCATAAAGAGTTTGCGGTTTCAAGCGTTACGGCACCTTTTGCGGTAATCGAGTCGATATTTTTTTCAAATGCAGCCTGTGCGGTATGATATGTTGCGATGTTTTCCGGTGCTTGAAGCAGTGAGGCGATCTGACGTTCGGTTTCGCCTGCGGCACCTGCAATCGTCATCGAGAGTGCTGCCGATATGCTATAAGGCGAAAAGAAAAGATTGCTTTCGGTGTTTTTGCTCAGTGTACGGTAGAGGTTCAGGGAAAATGCCGTTTTATCCGCTTTTTTTATAGCTGTCGACAACCTGTTTTCAACTTTTCCTGTTTTAGCCGGTACGCTGCAAGCAAAAACCGGTATGAAAAGCAAAAGGATCAGTATTGTGCGTAAAATATTGCTGATAGACATCTCTTTACGATTTAGAGTGTATCTCCTATATAACACGCATCACTCCCGAAATATTGGGAAACCTTCTGGTTACTGTACTTCTGCGGGGGCGGCGTATGTTGTTTCCTGCATATTGAACAGATAGTAGTTGATGCTGTCGCTCAGTGCCTGAAGACTTGCATCGATGATGTTGGTTGAAACACCGACAGTCGACCATGTCGAGTGCCCGTCACTGGTTTCGATAAGTACTCTTACCTTGGCGCTTGTTCCTTTTTTTTCTTCAAGCACACGTACTTTGTAATCAACCAGTTTGATGGTGCGTATGGCCGGATAAAAGCCACGCAGGACTTTTCGAAGCGCCTTGTCGAGTGCGTTGACCGGACCGTCTCCATCGGCGGCCGTCATCTCAATTTCATCGTTGACCTCGATTTTAAGGATGGCTTGGTCAACGGGTTCACGGTTTTTGGCTGACTCTATGTGTACTTTTGATTCGAGCACTTCAAAAAACGGTTTGAATTTCCCCAGCTCATGGTGCAGAAGCAGCTCGAAGGAAGCTTCGGCAACATCGAACTGAAAACCCTCATATTCGAGTTTTTTGATTCTTTGAACGATTTTTTTAAACAGTTCCCCGCTGTCCGGCAACTCTATGCCTAATTCTTTTGCCTTGTAACGAATATTGCTCTGTCCTGCAAGTTCGGAGACAAGGACTCTCTGGCGGTTACCGACAGTTTTCGGGTCGATGTGCTCGTACAGAGAACTTTCTTTGAGAACCGCGCTGACATGGATACCTCCTTTATGGGCAAAAGCGGATTTACCGACAAAAGGAGCTCTGTTATCAGGGGGAAGATTCAGCAGTTCATAGACGGAGTTAGAGAGCGAGGTAAGCTGATTAAGGTTTAGCTTATGGTGAAAATGGCCGTTGAGCTTCAGGATGACGTTCGGAATGATGCTGATAAGGTTTGCATTACCGCATCGTTCACCGATACCGTTTATGGTCCCCTGTACATGGGCAGCTCCGGCTCGTAAGGCAGAAAGAGCATTTGCAACCGCAAGGTCGCTGTCGTTATGAGTGTGAATGCCGATTGGAATGTTCGTTGCGGAAATAACCTCCTGAACGATAGTATATACTTCATGAGGCATTGTGCCGCCATTGGTATCGCAGAGTACAAGACGGTCAGCTCCGGCTTCTTCGGCCGTTTGCAGCATTGTCATTGCAAACACAGGATTGTCCTTGTAGCCATCAAAGAAATGCTCGGCATCGAACAGCACCTGCCGACCGCGGTTTTTCAGAAAGTTGACCGACTTGAAAATCAGCTCGGCGTTTTCTTCGTCGTTCAGCCCCAAGCCAACTGCAGAGTGGGCTTTCCAGGTTTTCCCGAAAATGGTTATCACAGGTGTTTCCGATTTCAGGAGCCCTGTCAAATTCGGGTCTTTTTCGATGTTATCGGGTTTTCTCGCTGTAGAACCGAAAGCACAGAGCTTGGCGTTTTTTAGCTGAATGTGGAGCGCTCTGCGGAAAAATTCCTCATCCTTAGGATTACTGCTCGGCCATCCTCCCTCGATATAATCAACACCGAATTCATCGAGTTTTTCGGTAATAAGCAGTTTGTCCTGGACGGAAAGGGTTATTTTTTCTCCCTGTGTTCCGTCCCTGAGTGTGGTATCGTACAGTTCTATGGCGCTTCTGTTCTTCATATCAGTTTCTTTCCCTGTGCAATGAGCGATCAACGCGAGGTGTGCCCGAGTCAAGAGCCCATAAGATTTTCCTTTTTAGCGTAGGCGAAAATTCCTCCGGCCATGACAATATTGTATACGTCCCCGAGCGGTTTGAGGGTATAGGTTTTTTCCTGTGTCAGGTTTGCAATCGTGTTGTTTTCAACATCAATCTTCAGTTCATCACCGGTCAAAACGGTTTTGTTGAGCGCTTCGGCTGTTTCGTAAGGTATAACAAATCCCCCGTCTACACAGTTGCGGTAGAAGATTCTTGCATATGATTCTGCAACAATGGCCTTTGCTCCGGCAACCTGAAGGGAAAACGGGGCGTGTTCACGCGATGATCCACAGCCGAAATTGGGACCAGCGATAATGATCGAGTATTCCGATTCGAATTTTCCGTCTTCAACAAAGGGGCGATTTCCCTCGGGAAGACCCGCTTCAGCAGTTGGTACTCCGGAGAGCGCGTATTTTCCGTAGAGTTTTACTTCTTCGGGATCTGAAAGGCTGTAGACAAGATGCTCGGCCGGGATGATCTGGTCGGTATCGATGTTCTTGCCTAAAACATAGGCTTTTCCCTGTATAATGCTGTCCATAATGTTTGAGCTTTGATCTGTTTTCGGTCCGATTATCTGAGAAACTCTCTGGGGTCGGTTAATTTGCCTGTGATTGCCGATGCGGCGGCAGTCAGCGGAGAGGCAAGGCAGACTCCGGCTTTTTTACTGCCCATTCGGCCTGGAAAGTTTCTGTTTGTTGTCGAGACGACAAGATCGTTGTCTTCCGAGCGTCCGAATGTGTCGGATGGGCCTCCCAGGCAAGCAGCGCATGATGGCCGGGCGATGGTGCAGCCTGCATCTTCAAGGATCTTCCTTATAGGCTGGCCTTCAACCAGTTCTGTCTCGAGGCTTTGGGCAACTTCCACGGTAGCCGGAACGATGTTTGTCGGTATCGATACCGTGTTTCCTTTCAGGATTCCTGCAGCCATGACAAAATCACTGAGCTTGCCGCCCGTGCAGGATCCGATATAGGATTTCGTGATCCTGGTACCCTGAACACTCCGAACGGTTGCACGATTGTCAGGGCTATGCGGCATGGCCACTACAGGTTCGAGTTCCTCAACCTTATAGCGATAGATGCTATGGTAGTCGGCATCGGGGTCGCTGTTGAAAATTTCGTACGGTTTTCCTGTCCTTTCTTTTACGTAGGCTTCGGTAACATTGTCCGCAGCAATGATACCGTTCATACCACCGGCTTCTATCGCCATGTTGGTGAGAGTCATGCGTTCTTCCATCGGCAGTGAGTATACCGCTGAACCGTCGAATTCCATGGCTCGGTAAGTTGCTCCATCGGTGCCGATATCGCCAAGGATCTGCAGAATGAGATCTTTTGCTGCAAGATAGTCCGGCATTTGGCCTTCAAAGATGAACTTCATGGATTCGGGGACTTTTTCCCAGATTTTTCCCGTACCGAGAATAAATGCGGCATCGGTATTGCCGATGCCCGTACCGAACATGCCGAACGCACCGGAGGTGCAGGTATGTGAGTCGGTCCCGAAAAGAACCGTTCCAGGAAGGTTATAACCTTCCTGGGCAAGGGCGACGTGACAAACCCCTTTGTAGCGGTCGGTCCCGACGTCGTAGTAGTTTGGAAGGTTCTGCTCTTTCGAGAATTTCCGCAAAAGGTCGATGTTGCGGTGAGCGTGCTCGTTTTCAGTGAAAATATAATGATCCGGAAGTACCACGACCTTTTCTGGATCCCATACTTCTGCGCCGGAACCGAATTTTTCCCTGAATATGTCGAAAGTAGGTGGGCCGCATACGTCGTGTGTCAGCAGAATGTCGACATTGAGCCATACATTCTCGCCTGTTTCGACAAATTTTCGGTTGGCAGCCCTGGCAAGGATTTTCTGCGTTATCGTTTGTGCCATGATCGGTTAAATCCCGTTATCGATTGTATTGTTGTTCTCGTTTTCTTCTGCATCCTGTCTCAGACTGAGTGCCTGAAGGTATGCTTTTGCACTTGCTTCGATGATGTCTGTCGACACACCGCGTCCGGTAAAAAGATGTTTGCCATCCTTGAGTCTTACTGTCGCTTCGCCGAGAGCCTGACGCCCTGCGGTTGTTGATCGTACCGAATAGGAGTATAGCAACGAGCCAAGACTCAGTGCCCGTTCGATCGCCCTGAAGCATGCATCGACGGGACCATCTCCGGTGGACGACTCTTCATACGTGTTGCCTTTTGCCCGTATTCGTACTGTCGCGGTAGGAATTGACGCTGTACCGCTGTTGACATGGAGGTAGTCGAGTTCAAGCGGTTCGAGCGGTTTGTTCAGCTCGTCTCCCATGAGTACTCTCAGGTCATCATCGTAAATTTCTTTTTTCTTGTCGGCAACTGACAAAAATCGCTCATATACTTTTTCCAGTTCCTCGCCGGTGACTTTGTACCCCAGTGAGCTCAAGCGTGCCTGCAAACCGTGTTTGCCTGAATGGCGCCCAAGCACGATGGTTGTTTGTGGAACGCCTACGGATTCAGGGGTCATTACTTCATAGGTTTGCCGGTTTTTCAGCATTCCGTCCTGATGTATGCCGGATTCGTGGGCAAATGCGTTATCACCGACAATTGCCTTGTTCGGCTGGATGATAAGACCGGTGAACGAGGAAACCATGCGACTGGTGTTGTAGATTTCTTCGGTCACGATATCGGTATAAAAGTCATGCAGGTCACTTCGCACTTTCAATCCCATCACGATCTCTTCGAGGGAGGCGTTGCCTGCTCTCTCCCCAATGCCGTTGATCGAGCATTCGGCCTGTCTCGCTCCATTTTCGATTGAGCTGAGTGTATTCGCTACGGCAAGACCAAGATCGTTGTGACAATGGACACTGATAACTGCCTGGTCTATGTTTGTGACCCGTTGTTTCAGGTCGGCGATTTTTTTCCCAAACTCGGAAGGCCAGGTATAGCCGGTAGTGTCTGGAATGTTGACCGTTGTAGCTCCGGCTTCTATGACTGCCTCGATGATTTCTGCGAGGTAGGCCGGGTCTGTTCTTCCGGCATCTTCGGCGGAAAATTCAATATCATCGGTAAATGTTTTTGCATACCTGACTGCGTCTACCGCCATCTTGAGAATGGACCGCTGTTTTTCCGCAAGAGTCTTACCGTACCGTTCGTGTCCGAACTTGCCCATGATATGGATATCCGATGTACTGATAAACGTATGAATCCTCGGATACCGTGCATTTCTCAGGGCATCGTGGGCGCTTTTGATATCGTTTTCCATGGCCCTGCAGAGTGCGGCTACGATTTTACCGGATTCATCGCCAACATGACGAACAGCCTCGAACTGGAGCGGGGAAGATGCGGGAAACCCGGCTTCAATGATATCTACATTGAGCTTTTCGAGCTGCCGTGCTATCTCGACCTTTTCCTGCAGGTTCAAAGATGCCCCTGGTGACTGTTCACCGTCACGCAGGGTGGTGTCAAATATCAGTACCTTTTCTTTCACATTTCGTCAGATGATGGTTACGATACTTCTAAATTTGCCGTGATGGCATCGGTGATTTCTGTTGTCGACGCGATGTTGTCATCGGAGTTTGCGATATCGGCGGTACGCATTCCGGATTCAAGAGTCTTTTCAATCGCCTTGTATATGTCATCGGCAACGTGCTGCATTGAAAAACTGTGCTCGAACATCATGGCTACCGAAGCGATAGTCGCTATCGGATTTGCCTTGTTTTGCCCTGCGATGTCGGGTGCACTGCCATGAATCGGTTCATAAAGAGCATGGTTCTTGCCGATACTTGCCGATGGAAGCATGCCCAAACTGCCGGTAATCATGCCGGAGATATCACTGAGTATATCGCCGAAAAGGTTTTTTGTGACAATTACGTCGAACTGTTTGGGATCGCGAACAACCTGCATTGCAGCATTGTCGACATACATGTCGGTCAACTCGACATCAGGAAAATCCTTGTGCACTTCATGGACAATGTTTCTCCAGAATTGTGAGCATTCCAGCACGTTGGCTTTGTCAATGCAGACAAGCCGCTTTTCCCGTTTCATGGCTGTTTCGAATGCGAGGCGTGCAATGCGCTCGACCTCGTATTTTTCATATACCATGGTATTCCAGCCTTTGGTGTCATCGTATCCTCTTGGCTGGCCGAAATAAATTCCTCCTGTCAGTTCCCTGATGACCATAAAGTCTGTGCCTGAAAGGATATCCGGCTTGAGTGACGATGCATTGACGAGAGCATCATATACTTTTGCCGGACGGAAGTTTGCAAAAAGGCCCAGTTCCTTGCGGATTCTCAGGAGTGCGGCTTCCGGTTTTTTCTCATGCGGCAGGTTTTCCCATTTCGGGCCGCCAACAGCGCCGAGCAGGACAGCATCGCAGTTTTTACAGGCTTCGAGAGTTTCCTCGGTGAGCATCTCGCTGTGGACATCGTATGATGCGCCTCCGAAGAGGTGTTCCTCTATCGATACTTCCAGGTCGTATTTCTCCTCCAGCGCATTGATGACCTGTACGGCACTGGCGACAACTTCAGGTCCGATTCCGTCGCCTGGTATGGTTACTATCTTGAACATTCGTTATGCATTATTTTTTTAGAAGCCAGCTCATCATTTCACGCAGCTTTGACCCGACCTTTTCGATGGGATGGTCTGTGTTAGAAGCGCGAAGTTTTTTCAGGTTTGGGTAACCGGAGTTGCATTCATCGATGAACTCTTTGGCGAACCTGCCGTCCTGAACCTCTTCAAGGATTTTTTTCATCTCTGCCTTGACGGCTGAAGTGATGACTCTCGGGCCGCGTGTCATGCCTCCGTATTCGGCAGTGTCGCTGACGGAATAATTCATGCGTGACAAACCACCTTCATAATACAGATCGACAATCAGCTTCAGTTCATGCATACATTCGAAATAGGCGAGTTCTGCCGGGTAACCTCCCTCGACAAGTGTTTCAAATCCTGCCTTGATCAGTTCTGCGGAACCCCCGCAAAGTACGGCCTGTTCACCGAACAGATCGGTTTCGGTCTCGTCCTTGAACGTTGTTTCGATGACGCCTGCTTTGGTGCCGCCAAGGCCTTTGGCCCATGCAAGTGCCTGTTGCTTGGTGTCGCCCGTATAATCCTGATAGACGGCTATGAGGCAGGGGACACCGTTGCCCTGGGTGAAGGTTCGGCGGACAAGATGGCCGGGGCTTTTCGGCGCGATCATCATGACGTTTACGGTTTCGGACGGTACGATCTGGTTGTAGTGGATATTGAAGCCGTGTGCAAACGCCAAGGTATTGCCGGCTTCAAGGTTCGGAGCTATTTCCGTTTCATAAATGCTTTTTTGGTACTGGTCGGGGAGAAGAATCATAATGATATCCGCCCACTTTACGGCATTGGCTATCGGATTGACCTCCAGGCCTGCTTCCCTGGCTTTTGCGCATGAAGAACTGTCCGGTCTCAGACCTACACAGACGTTCAGTCCGCTTTCTTTCAGGTTCAGGGCGTGAGCGTGGCCCTGGCTTCCGTAACCGAGTACGGCGATGTTTTTCTCCTGCAGGTATTTCAGATCGGCATCCTGCTCGTAGTAAACGTTCATATGATTGTTTTCTGTTTTATGTTGCATGAAAAAAATAAAATCAACTCTCGCCACGGGTCATGGCAACCGTGCCGGAGCGGGCAATTTCCTTTATGCCGAGAGGCCGGAACATGTCAATGGTTGTATTGATCTTGTCCGGTGAACCGACGACCTCAATAGTAATGGATTTTTGTTTTATATCCACGACTTTTGCCTTAAAAACATCGATCAACTCGAAAATCTCCTGCTGTGACTGTTTACCGAGTTTCAGGGTCATGAGAAGCAGCTCTCGCGATACGTGCGGCTTGTGTGTTACATCGACAACCTTCAAGGTGTCGATGAGCCGGTTTAGCTGCTTGAGTATCTGGCTTATGATGTTGTCGTCTCCTCGGGTGACAATCGTCATTCGGGATATTTCACTGTCTTCTGTTTCTCCGATCGAGATGCTTTCAAGGTTGAATCCCCTTGCGCTGAACATGGCTGCAACTCTGTTAAGCGTACCGAATTTGTTTTCGACCAGAACGGATATGATATGTTTCATAGTTTCATTTATACCATTGTGTTAGGGTTCAGCCTGTCAAAAAGCATTTCAGAAATCGATGCACCTGCCGGTACCATGGGAAAAACCATGTCTTTTTTAATAACCTTGAACTCTACCAGGACAGGGCCTTCGTTGTGATCAAGAGCTTCGCTGATGGCTTGCTTCGCTTCAGCCGGATTGATTGCACTCATCGCTTTGACGCCGAATGCCTCAGCGACACGGACAAAATTAGGGTTGCTCTGCTGCAAGTCGGTGAACGAGTACTTTTCCTGATGAAAGAGCTCCTGCCACTGCCGGACCATACCAAGGAAGTTGTTGTTGATCAGGAAAAGTTTGACAGGCAGTTTGTAGTGTACCGCTGTAACAAGCTCCTGGATGTTCATCATGAAACCGCCGTCGCCACAGAAAAGAACAACCGGTCTGTCGTGAACGCCGAACGCTGCACCGATAGCTGCCGGCAAGCCATATCCCATGGTGCCGAGACCTCCACTGGTTATGATCGAGCGCGGGTTGGCGAACTTGTAGTACTGAGCTGTCCACATCTGGTGTTGTCCGACATCAGTAACCACAACGGCACTGCCCTCGGTCTGTCGGGAAACTTCATCGATAACGAACTCGGTTTTGAGCTTTTTTTCATCGTTGACATACGTGAGGGGGCACTGCTCCCGCCATTTTGCAATCTCTTCGAGCCACGGCTGACGGTTTTCCCTTGTTTTCGGCAGCGCTTTAAGAACGCCTTCAAGAAAGTGCCGGGAATCGCCGACAACAGGAAGGTTTACCTTGATATTTTTGTCGATGTTTGTCGGGTCGATATCGTTATGAATTTTATATGCATGCGTCGCAAACTTTTCAATCTTGCCGGTTACCCGGTCGTCAAACCTTGCTCCGACTGAGATGAGAAGATCACAGTTGTTGACGGCCTGGTTTGCCCAATACGTCCCATGCATACCGAGCATTCCCATGCTCAGGGGGTGGCTGCCTGGAAATGCGCCTAATCCCTGCAAGGTCATGGTGACCGGTATGTCTTGCTCGATCGCAAGAGTTCTGAGCGCTTCTGACCCTTCGGAAGCGATAACACCGCCGCCGACATACAGAAGCGGCCGTTTAGCCTTGGCAATGATTTTCGCCGCTTTTTTTATCTGATTTTCATGGCCTTTGATCGTTGGCTTAAATCCACGAATGTCGATCTTTTCCGGCCAGTTGAAAACGCATTCCGAGCTTAGGACGTCTTTTGGCAGATCGACCAGAACCGGGCCGGGCCTTCCTTGTGTTGCCAAGAAAAATGCTTTTCTGATAGTCGTTGCAAGGTCTTTGGCATCCTTGACCAGGAAATTGTGTTTCGTTATCGGCCGGGTGATACCGACAATATCGGCTTCCTGAAAGGCATCGTTGCCAATAAGGTTGCTTACTACCTGGCCGGTAAAAACAACCATTGGAGATGAATCCATGTAGGCGTTGGATATTCCTGTAACAGTATTGGTGGCTCCGGGGCCCGAGGTGACCAGGACAACCCCGGGTTTGCCGGTTGCCCTGGCATAACCTTCGGCCATATGAGTCGCTCCCTGCTCATGGCGTACAAGGATGTGTTTGATATCCTGGACGTCGTAGAGCGTTTCGTATACTTTCAGGAGCGCACCGCCGGGGTAGCCGAATATGTATTCAACATTTTCCCGGCGCAAACATTCAAAAAATATTTCAGAACCGTTCATTTTTTTGCCGGATGCATGCATGAGTTGTCATTGTTTAATATTAAGATTAACAAACCGGATTTTGTAAAATCGCTCCCGTGCTTGCTGACGTTACCATCTGCGAATAACGTGCAAGGTATCCTTTGGTGATTTTCGGGATGAATGCCGGAATTTCTGCCAGTCTTTGTTCAATAGTTTCGTCGGAAAGATCCACCGACATCATCCTGTTCGGCAGATCGATAGTTATCATATCGCCGCTCCGAATCGCTGCTATCGGTCCTTTTTCTGCAGCTTCCGGTGACACATGTCCGATACATGCTCCCCGGGAACCTCCTGAGAATCGACCATCGGTAATGAGTGCAACGCTGTCTCCGAGGCCCCGGCCCATGATCGCACTGGTCGGTGATAGCATTTCTGGCATACCAGGGCCTCCTTTCGGGCCTTCGTAACGGATAACCACAACGTCACCGGCGACTACATCTCCGTTCATGATGCCGGCAATAGCTTCATCCTGGCAGTCATATACTTTAGCCGGTCCGGTGTGATGCATCATTGATTCGCTGACCGCACCGGTTTTGACAACCGCACCTTCCGGAGCAAGGTTGCCATAAAGGATCGCCAGTCCTCCAGTATGAGCGTAAGGGTCCTCTATGGAACGAATGACCGATGAGTCACGTGTCATTGCGTTTTCAATGTTTTCTCCAAGTGTTTTTCCTGTAACTGTTGGCCTTGAAAGATCGAGCAGACCGTCGATTTTCGACAGTTCTTTCAATATTGCTGAAATGCCGCCAGCTCGGTCGACATCTTCGATATGCACATCTTGTGTTGCCGGACTGACCTTGCAGATATATGGCGTTTTCGATGAAAGAGTGTTGAGTTCTGAAAAGTCAAACGCCTCTTCAGCCTCATTGGCAATAGCCAGTGTATGCAATATCGTGTTTGTACTACCGCCCATCGCAAAGTCAAGTGCGAAAGCATTAAGCAGTGTTTTCCTTGAAAGAATGTCCCGCGGCTTGACATCTTTTTCAACCAGGTCGATGATTCGCCGTGATGCTTCTCTGACCAGATCCTCTCTTCGAGGATCCACCGCAAGCACCGTTCCGTTTCCGGGAAGTGCGAAACCGAGTGCTTCACAGAGGCAGTTCATGGAATTTGCCGTAAACATTCCCGAACAGGAGCCGCAGGTCGGGCAGGCATTATCTTCAATAACGCTCAGTTCGTCCTCGCTTATTGCGCCTGTACTATGACGACCGACAGCTTCGAAAACCGAAATCAGATCAACAGTCTCGCCCGAAGGTGTACAGCCTTTTTTCATCGGGCCTCCAGAGACGAAAATAACCGGGATATTCATACGGACAGCAGCCATCATCATGCCTGGCGTTATCTTGTCACAATTTGGTATACAGACAAGGCCGTCGAGACGGTGGGCTTGTGCAACGGTTTCTACGCTGTCGGCTATCAGTTCGCGGCTTGCGAGGGAGTAGCGCATGCCGATATGGCCCATGGCAATACCGTCACATACTCCGATGGTATTGAACTCGAAAGGAACACCACCTGCTTTTTTTATCTCTTCTTTTGCGATTTTTCCCAGTTTCTGCAAATGGGCATGACCGGGAATAAGTTCGATAAACGAGTTACAGATACCGATAAACGGTTTTTTGAAATCATCGTTCGAAGATATTGTTCCTGTTGCTTTCAACAGACTTCTGTGAGGGGCTTTTTCAAAGCCTTTTTTTATGGTATCAGATCTCATAAAAGGTAATTTTTGTCATTAAAAATCCTTCCCTGGGAGCACCGTTCCCAAGGCCAATGAAAGAATTTTTAGTCAAGAAAGAAGATTGATTGGACCAGGGACCGGAGCGCCGTCAGGGCACTAGAATACCCACCTGTAGAATAATCACAGGCACAAGTGTTCCGATCCTGCAAATGAGGAAAGTGGCTGATTTGCCGAATTGGGCTGTAAGGCCTTTTGGATTTTGTAAGCTATCGTTGGTCATATTCATAATAACTACAATGTATGGCAAGTATAGTGTTTTCTTTCATGTAAAGCAAGTGCAAAATGCAGTGAATATATTATCTGTGGTGGTGTTCGGGGAATTTTTCCTCCGAGCAGATCATTTGGCAAGAATAAATCGCTTTTTACTGGAGATGGGTTTTATGGTAGGATCTTTTGCTGATGCACTCGTGCCATAATAGTAGTATATATGAAAAAACAAGATTTAACGAGTTTGAATCTACTCATTCCAGATGTTATCAAAACACATTTTTTGCTGCCAATCTGATAGAGATGATCGCTAAAATGTTTCTTTTTTGTAATATACATCTCGTTCAGCTATTTTTTCGCTGTATTTTGCGTTAATTATACTTTCGTGAGTTCCGAAAAGATTTTAACCCGAAATTCTTCAATATGCTACGTTTGCAAGCCCCCCTTCAGCAGGATCTCCCAATGTTTTTTCTGCTTCTGGGAGTCCTGACTCTTTTTTTGTTGCTTTTCGAAGTACTTGTCAGGAAATTTTCCGTAAGCGGTTTTGTGCTCAGGAAAGTGCTGCACTTCAGTTTAGGGCTGATTTTGTTTTTTTTCCCCGTTTGCTTTTCCACAAATTTTTTTCCCGTTTTACTTGCGCTGATTTTTGTGGTTGTTAACGCTGCAAGTTTTTATGTTGGGTTCTTTCGTGTTTTGCATGACAGAAACCGGCTGAATCTGCAACAAGGCAATGAACAGGTAAGCTACGGTCCGATTATGTTACCTGTTGCTTTTATTATTCTTGCACTTTTTCTGTGGGAAAGTCATGTCTGGATTCTGAGGATTTCCGTTCTTATTGCCGGGGTTGCTGATTCGCTAGCCGCCATTGTCGGGGGGGCTCTTGGGAAAGTGCATATTGAAAATCTGACAAAAAGCAGAAAAACCATAGAGGGCTCATTGACGATGTTTACGGTGGGGTTTCTGTTATTGCTTGCCTGTCTTTTTGTTTTTCAGAGCGATTTTAAGGAAGGGCTGACGTCCGCGACGTGGTTCCAGCTTCTAGCTCTTGCCTTGTTTCTTGCTGTAATTGCGACAGCCGTGGAAGCACTTGTTTCATACGGGTTCGACAATCTTTTTATTCCCGTTGCGATTTCCTACGTGCTTTACATTGTCGATATAAGTGAAAAAGGGCTTCTTTTACGCTTGTTTGCTGGGGGTGCTTTTGCTTTGATGCTGGCTTTTTTTTCCGTCAAGGTAAAATTTCTCAACAATAGCGGAGCTACAGCGACGTTTCTTCTTGGTACGACTATTTTCGGAATAGGTGGGCTTGAGTGGACGGTCCCGCTACTTACGTTCTATTTGTTGTCTTCACTGTTATCAAAACTTGGTCGAAAAAGAAAAGCCAAATTTGATCTGGTTTTTGAAAAAGGGTCTCAGCGCGATGCAGGTCAGGTCTATGCCAATGGAGGGATTGCATGGATTATCATGATTATTTATTCCTTGACTAACGAACCGGCATATTTTTTTGCTTATCTTGGAACGCTGGCTGCAGTACAATCCGATACCTGGGCAACCGAAATCGGTACCATGTGGCCCAATCCCAAAGCAAGACTTATCACCACTATGCAATCTGTGCCTGTTGGTACTTCAGGAGGTATATCTTTTCCAGGGACACTCGGAGCATTTGTCGGTGCTCTCTTGATATGTGCAAGCGCAATTGTCATGCAGGTAAGCTGGCTCATTGATTTCGGAATAATTAAATCGTTCATGTTGATCGGTTTATCAGGGTTACTTGCCAGTCTTGTTGACAGTTTTTTTGGCGCGACGATCCAGGCACAGTATTATGACCCGATCAGAGAGAAGGTTACTGAGCGTGTCGAGAGCTACAAAGGCGATGGTACCGTTTTGAAAAACAAGCTGATCAAAGGATATAGTTACGTCAACAATGATGTGGTTAATACGCTCTGTGCGCTTTCAGGTTGTGCACTTGCGTTTTTCTTTTCCCTGAACATATGATGATTCCATGAATAATAAACTTAGGTGACTCATGTTTTCTTCCAAGACCGGTTTTTTTTCACTGTTGGCAGATGCAGGCCCTGTTGTTCTTTTTGTGCTTGTTGTCCTTCTGTTGTTTTCCGTTCTCTCCTGGTCTATTATTATTATGAAGGCCGGAAGCATAGGCAGAGCTATTTCGCAGTCAAAAGATTTTCTTGATTATTTTTTTGATGTTTCCAACATAGACAAGGTGTTCGGAGAAGCTGAAAATTACAGGAATGGTTCTTTGGCGAAGGTTTTCAGAGCAGGATATGTAGAGTACCGTGCGCTTGGTGATCTCAAAAAGGCCAGTCAGATTGAGGAGCGCATATCGAGGGCGATAAGGCGTGAAGCAAATGAGGAAACAAAAAATCTATCGAGGTATGTTCCGTTTCTTGCAACCGTTGGTAATACCGCTCCGTTTATCGGTTTGTTCGGAACCGTTTGGGGGATCATGAACTCGTTTTTGAGCATCGGTGTGACCCAGTCGGCTTCACTTGCAACAGTTGCTCCAGGAATTGCAGAAGCACTGGTTGCAACTGCAGCAGGGCTTGCGGCAGCTATTCCTGCCGTAATAGCCTATAATTACTTTACACAGCAGATTAATTCGATAGAAAGGGATCTTGAAGATTTTTCCGGTGAATTTATAAAGTCATTTGTCAATGAACTCGGGTAACGGTTCGAACGGGATGAGGGGAAGGTCGAGCCGGCTGTTGAGTGAAATAAACGTTACTCCGTTTGTTGATGTCATGCTGGTGCTGTTGATCATTTTCATGGTTACAGCTCCTATGATGATTCATGGCGTCAAGGTCGAAGCGCCGGAGACATCTCATGAAAAAATTGATGTAGAGCCGGAGGCGCTAATAGTCAGTGTTGATGAGGATCGTCAGGTTTTTATCAATAAATATCAGCTTGCACCTGATGAATTGAAGGAAAGGCTCCCGGAGATTATCGATATCAATACGGCAGGAGAGGTTTATCTGAAGGCGGATAAGTCTCTGCCTTACGGTTTTGTGATGTTTATTATGGCGCAGATCAGGGATGCGGGGATTGAAAAGATAGGGATGGTTACCGAGCCAGGGAAAGGTCCGGTCAACGATGCAATAAATCCGGATGAGAATGAATAATCGTGACGAACGGAAAGCGAACAAGCGCCGTTTTCTCACAGCCTTTGCCATATCTGTTTTTCTGCATGTTCTGCTTGTAGCTGGCAGTTTTTACCTGCAATATCTTACAGGGCTGAAGCGTCCACAACTCAAAACGATCGATGTGAGCCTTGTAACGTTACCAGGGCCCGGTTCATCTGAAGAGGTTGATTTGTCCGATGGACCGCTTTCTGTCCCCGAACCCGAACCAGAGCCCGAACCAGAGCTTGAGCCTGAGCCCCCTGTTGAAGAACCTCCAGTTAAACCTGAACCTCAAAAAAAGCCTGAGCCAGTAAAAAAAGCTCCGAAAAAGATTCCCGACAAGCCAAAAAAGGTTGAGAAAAAAACGCTTAAAGAAAAGCCAAAGGAGCCTGAGGCGAACGTTCAGGAAAATCAGACGAGTGACTTCGAGCGCACACTTGAGAAGCTCCGTCAGAAAGTTCAGCAAGGTCCTCCTTCCAATCTTTATAAAAGATCAGGGCCTGGGCGCTTCTCATCCGGTGATGGAGATTATGGGGCCCCAATGGGACCTTATGATCGTTATCTCGTTAATGTTGTGACAATTATTCGGCAAAATTGGTCGTTTACACCCCAGTTTATCAGAGAAAAAGGGGATATAAAGGCATATGTCGCTCTTACTATCAATCCAACTGGTACTATCAGTGATATCATGCTTGACAGGGGCTCGGTCAGCAGCTATTTCAACGATACGGTGATCAAGGCAATTGAAGCATCGTCTCCGCTGCCTTCTATACCGGAAAATGTGAGTTACAAACCCATACGGATAGGGCTTGTTTTCACTCCGCAAGGAATAGAGTAGAGGTCGGCATAACAACTCTTTGATATACTGCCGGTCGTTATTTGCAAAGCCCTGATTATTTCCCTTCAAGGCCTTGCGAAAAAGCTTTCGAGTTCATTATTTTTACAAAAGTAAAGAGGGTAATATGTCGAGTTGTATTTATGTGGATATGCTGGATTTGATTGCTACATCAATCAGGAAAAATCATCTCATCGTTCGATTATGAAAACCCATCGTTTATTGTTCCGGATTTTGCTTGCTCTTGCATGGTGTCTTGTTTTTCCCCATTCCGCTTCGTATGCCGAACCCGTAAAGGAATATATCAAAATCACAAAAGCTGGTGCCGACAGGATTCCGTTGGTGCTCAAGCCGATCGATACAAAAAAAGATAAAAACAAACAGTATACCGCAGGAATCGATACGGTTATTAAAAGCGGGCTCGATTTTACCGGTCTTTTTGCCATTATAAAATCACCTCTCAATATTATAACCGGGGGTGATCTGTACCAGGTTGGACAACGGGGGATTAACTTTGCCGCTCTGAGTTCCGTTGGGGCCGAAGTATATGCGGGAGGGGTACTTGAAAGAAAAGGTGATACTCTGAAGATGGATATGGAGGTCTACGATGCTTTGACTGGCAAGCTTCTTATGAGGAAACTTTATGAAGGAGATAAAGATGAGTTGAGGCCGATCGCGCATAAATTTTGTGCTGACCTCGTCAGGCTGTTTACCGGTAAGCCATCCATTTTCGGAAGTAAGATCGCTTTTGTTTCACAAAGCGGCCGAAAAAAAGAAATTTATCTCGCCGATTTTGATGGTTACGGTGCTGTCCCTGTTGCCAGTAGCGGTGACCTTGCGGTGACCCCTGCACTGTCTTCTGACGGACGCATGCTTGCTTATCTTACGTACACACGCGGCCGACCGGATCTTCATATCAAAGATCTTACCACTCAAAAAATTGTTTCCGTCACAAAGAAAGGGATAAAAATCGATCCGTCATGGCGGCATGGCTCTACTGAGCTTGCTACCACGTTTTCTTTCGACGGGAACCAGGAACTGTACCTGGTGCGGAGCAATGGGACTATTGTCCGCCGTTTGACGAAGCATGGCATGATCGATGTATCCCCCTCTTTTTCTCCTGATGGAACCCAAATGGCCTTTGTTTCTTCACGGCACGGCAATCCTCAAATCTTTGTTAAGAATCTTAATTCAGGGGCGTTAAGACGCCTTACTTTCGAGGGAAAATACAATACTCAGCCTGCATGGTCGCCTGTTGGTGATAAAATTGCATTTACAACTATGCAAAAAAACGGGGAAATCAATATATTTATTATAAATGTAGACGGAACAGGGTTGAAACAACTGACGTACGGAGCCAGACATAACGAAGCTCCGAGTTGGTCACCTGATGGAACCATGATAGTTTTCAGTTCTGACAGGAGTGGAAATAGCAAGCTCTATGTCATGAATGCTGATGGTCAAAACCAGAGGAGTCTCAAGCTAGCAGGTGAACAAATGCAGCCTTGTTGGTCTTCATTTCGCTGAAAGCAGTTTCTACTAACCTAAAAAAGGATAACATGAAACCTATTAAAATCTTGTTGAAGGTTCTTCTTGTTCCATCCATGCTGTTTGTTATCGGCTGTGGATGTTGTGAAGAAGTGGTGGTTCCACCACCCCCAGAACCAGAGCCAGTTGTAATTCCGGTACCTCCGCCACCTCAGCCGGCAAGGGGATAACCGATTACACCTTCCGTTATTTCCGCAGCATGTTCTGCATGCTGCGGTATGGCGGTTTCAGTTTTTATTGATGATGAGAGGTTAATAGTTCTATCATTGCAGTATCAAGTCGGCAGCTAAGCAAGGATCACTGAGTAGCGTTGTGTCTTTGGTGTGCTTAATGTGTAAGCAAATAACCCAAAAGGGTACAATATGAAGTTTCCCAAAAGCTTGTTGAACGTTTTTCTCATTCTGTCGATGCTGTTTATTATCGGTTGTGGCTCGTCTTGTCGAGACGTGGTCGTCAAAGCTCCTCCACTGCCACTATCTGCGCCGATGGTTGAGCTTGGTGATGTTTTCTATGCTTTTGACAGTTCGGTACTTGATATGGTGTCTCGGAGCCAGCTCGACGAAAATGTTCAATGGATGATGGAAAATCCCAACGCGACCATTATCATTGAAGGTCATTGTGATGAGAGAGGTACCTACGAATACAATATTGCGCTTGGTGAAAAAAGAGCTGAAAATGTGAAGAATTACATGGTCAATGCTGGTGTGGATCCTTTGCGTATGCAGACGGTAAGCTACGGCGAAGAGCGCCCCTTTGATCCAGGGCATGACGAAACTGCATGGGCTAAGAACAGAAGAGTGCATTTTGTCGTTCAGTAGCTGTCTTGTTTCATTATGAGTAAGGGGGCAAGCAGTTTACTGTTTGCCTTTTTTTTATCATTATTATCAGGAGAAGATCAAACTATGAAAAAGCTATTACTGTTGTGTTGGATTGTTGCTGCAGTTTCGGTGGCAGGATGTGGGTCGAAATCAAGTGAATCTGCTCTCACTACAGATGTGGATACAACGCAGTATGATCAAATTGATGCTGATGCAGCGCTTCGCGAAGAAGCCAGAAGAATGGTGAAAGATGTGTTTTTTGAGTTTGATAGTGCTGAACTTGACCAGATGGCGGTGAGCCAGCTGAAGAATAATGCTGCTTGGTTGGTAAATAATCAAAGCATTTCGGTGATGATAGAAGGGCACTGCGATGAACGTGGAACGTACGAGTATAACATGGCTCTCGGTGAAAGGCGTGCAGAAGTGACAAAAGGTTTTCTTGAACGGGCCGGTGTCAATGGGTCGAGACTTGAAACTGTAAGTTATGGGGAGGAAAAACCGTTTGATCCGGGCCATAATGAAGCTGCGTGGGCGAAGAACCGGCGTGCACATTTTGTGGTTAAATAGTATTTTTTCATAATAAGCATAAGTGTCTCTTGGAAAGAAGCGGGCATTTGTACTTATGAACAAGCTGTGAATGACGATGAAACATACCAGTAGAATAGTTGCCCTTGGCATTGTTGGCGTTATGGTTGCGGGGTGCGCTTCCAAGACTGATCTTTATATGTTGCAGGATGATGTCAAGGAACTCAAAACGCAATCTCAAAAGTCCGGTGGTCAGAATGCACAAGTGTATTCTGAAGTTGAACAGCTTCGCGAAGAGGTCGCCCTGTTGCAGGGAACAATAGAAGAACTGCGTTTCAAATTAGGAGAATCAGGTCAGCCTGGCGTTTCAACCAGCGGTGACCTTGCTCTTCTTTCTGCGGATACAACAGCCTCTTCGCAGCCTCTCGAAAAAGTCACGCTTCCTGTAGATCCGGAAAGTGCCTCGTCTGTTCCCGATTCCGGGGTTTCCGGCATTGAAACATCTTCAGCTTCTGCTGTGGATGATCAGGGGTTATACGATACGGGAGTACGGTATTTTGAGAGCTATAATTATTCTTCGGCAAGAAAGGAGCTTGGACTGCTTTTGGATAATTATCCTTCATCACCGCTTGCTGATGATGCTCAGTACTATATTGCCGAGACTTATTATAATGAGAAGTGGTTTGAAAAAGCTATTCTTGAGTACCAGCTTGTTATCGAAAAGTATCCGGAGGGAGATAAGCGCCCTTCGGCTTACTTCAAGCAGGGGCTTGCCTTTGAAAATATTGGTGATTCCACCAATGCAAAGGTAAGATACAAGGAGTTGGTACAGCTCTATCCCAACTCGAATGAAGCAAAAATAGTTGACCGTAAGTTACAGTAGAGTAAGTAAAGAGATTCAGAAAAAACAAAAAACCCCGGGTAAGGCTCCCGGGTTTTTTGTTTTTTTATTACTACTGATCTGACTGCACCTTTGCTCTATTTGAAGAACTGGTCGAGGGTATAGGTTTCTTTATCTATTTCTACGCAAAGCTGGTCACGGAGGTTGTCGTAAAACACCGGTATATCACGCATTGTCCATTTAATGCCGCGCTTGTCGAAATCAATAACATATCGGTTTTCATTGTCCAGCACTTTTTGGGGCAGATTGATTGCTATGTCCGGCTGTGTTGTGAGAACAAGCAACTGAATTTTACCCTCTTTCAACTGTTCAATAATTTCTTTTGTGGGAAATAGTTTTCTTCTCCCCGAAGCTGGAGATATTACCAGTTCAAGTTTGCCGTTGGGATCTCTTTTCGCAGAGGTTATGAAATACTTGGCAACTTTATGTAGGGCATTGCCGGACCAGACAGCTGATTGCATCGTAAAAGTGTTTAAATTGTCGAAAATTAAAACACACCAGCATGGAAAATATATATCGCTTAAGTTAGTAAAACAGTGGCAAATAAAAAAGGGATTCACATGGAATCCCTTTTTCTGTAAGGTATGGAAGAACCTGTCTTATTTGTCTTTATCGTTGCCATCGATTACCTCATATTCAGCATCGACTTCACCATCACCGTTATCTTTTTTTGTTTTGTCATTTCCTTCGGCTTCGGTGGTATCAGGTCCGGGTGAGGGAGGTGTTTCGCCAGGTTGAGACTGATACATCGTAGAGGCTACTTCGCTCCAGACTTTGTTCAGCTCATCCATTGCCGGTTTAATCGAATCGACACTGCCGGACTTATGAGCTTCCTTGAGTTTTTCAAGTGCAGATTCCAATTCTGCTTTTTTGTCGGAGGGAACTTTGTCGTCCAGTTCCTGTAGTTGTTTTTCGGTACTGAAGATGAGTGAATCCGCGCTATTTTTCAGGTCGATTTCCTCTTTGCGCTTTTCATCTTCCGCAGCGTGCTGTTTCGCATCATCTTTCATTTTTTCGATTTCGGACTCACTGAGTTTGCCGCTGGCTTCGATACGAATGCTCTGTTCTTTGCCTGTTGCCTTGTCCTTTGCTGAAACGTTAAGAATGCCGTTTGAATCGATATCAAACGCAACTTCAATCTGAGGGACTCCGCGCGGTGCAGGAGGAATATCACCGAGATGGAAACGCCCAAGGGTTTTATTGTCCGTTGCCATTGGTCTTTCTCCCTGAAGAACATGTACCTCAACCGACGTTTGGCTGTCCGCCGCTGTCGAGAAAATCTCCTGTTTTTTCGTCGGAATTGTCGTGTTGGCATCGATCAGCTTGGTCATAACTCCTCCAAGAGTTTCGATCCCGAGTGAAAGTGGTGTTACATCCAGAAGCAGTACGTCGCTGACGTCTCCACTCAGAACACCGCCCTGTATTGCAGCACCAACGGCTACAACTTCATCAGGGTTGACACTTTTGTTGGGTTCTTTATTGAAAAGATCCTTGACGATCTCTTGAACTTTCGGGATTCTTGTGGAACCACCTACAAGTACTACTTCATCGATCTCGCTGGTTTTTACTTTCGAGTTTTTAATTGCCCTTTTGCAGGGTTCGACCAGGCTGTCGAACAGGTCGGAACACATTGCCTCGAACTTTGCTCGTGTCAGATTGACGACAAGGTGTTTGGGGCCTTCCTGGGTTGCAGTGATAAAGGGAAGATTAATTTCGGTATCTGTGCGTGATGAAAGCTCGACCTTTGCTTTTTCAGAAGCTTCTTTCAACCTCTGTAACGCCATCATATCTTTTCTGAGATCGATACCTTCCTGCTTTTTGAATTCTTCTGCAAGGTAGTTGATGATTTTCTGATCAAAATCGTCTCCTCCAAGATGAGTATCACCGTCGGTTGCCTTTACTTCGAAGACACCGTCACCAAGTTCGAGAATTGAAATGTCAAATGTGCCTCCCCCCAGGTCAAATACAGCGACTTTTTCATTTTCTTTTGTTTTGTCGAGTCCGTATGCAAGAGACGCTGCTGTAGGTTCATTTATGATGCGTTTGACATCGAGTCCGGCAATTTTCCCTGCGTCTTTCGTTGCCTGCCTCTGTGCATCATTGAAGTAAGCCGGCACGGTAATAACTGCTTCGGTAACTTTTTCACCTAAAAAATCTTCAGCAGTCTGTTTCATTTTCTGCAAGATCATTGCTGAAATTTCCTGAGGAGAATAGGTTTTGTCGTCGATTTCGACCCGTGCTTCTCCATTTGTATTGACTACCTTGTAAGGAGCAATTTTCTTTTCATTTGGTACTTCATCAAATTTTCGCCCCATGAAGCGCTTGATGGAGAAGATGGTATTCTGTGCATTGGTGATAGCCTGCCTTTTTGCAGCGTGTCCGACGAGGCGTTCACCGTTTTTCGTGAATGCTACCATTGACGGAGTTGTCCTGTAGCCTTCGGAGTTTTCTATGACCGTTGGCTGTGTTCCCTGCATTACCGCGACACAGGAGTTTGTTGTGCCAAGATCGATTCCGATAATTTTGCCCATAATTATTTCCTTGTTTTTAGTGTCCTGTCAAAAGGCCCCTTTACCCGCATGTAAAGGGCACCTGACATGAAATTCACTGAGATTACTTGATCGTTATTTCTTTGTTTTTTCTGACCTGCTGTGCTTTTGGAAGACTGACATGCAGGAGACCTTCTTCAAAAGAAGCTTCTATTGTATCCTGATCTATCAGCTCTCCGAGATTGAAACTACGGGAAAAGCTTCCGTAGGTTCTCTCTGTTCGATGATAATTTTTTCCCTGTTCTTCGGTTTTCTGTTCTCTTTCTCCTTTGATGGTCAGTACATTTTCTTCGACACCCAGAGTAATATCTTCTTTTTTTACACCGGGCATTTCGGCTTCTATATGAAATGCATTTTCATCTTCAGAGATGTCTGCCTTGAAGGCTGGAGTTGCAGGTAACTGGGTTCCCTCCCAGATGTCATCGAATAATTTAAGCGGGTCTTTGGATAATTTCACTAACATGGTATGCTCCTTTCTCTGTTCATTCATTACGGTTGTTTAGCTGTGTCCCTGTGTGGTACACAATTCTATTAACAAGTAAGGCAAATTATGTGCCAAACTGATTTTTTCTCTCTTAGTCAGTAAAGTGCTGGATTTTTGTCAGAGCATGTGAAAAGAAGGAGGTATATTTGTCATATTTTCTGGCACGATGTGTGACAGAAATAATGTGGAGGGACAGTAAGTGCTGAGATGATGATCATAACAACATCACTGCGGCGATGAAACGCAACGGGGGGTATAGAGAATGGTCGTAGGTGAATTGTTCTGAAAGAGGTTGACAGAGTTGAATAATGATTTACGCCTAAGTTGAACGATTGTCAAGATGTGGCGGAGATGGGCGGAGAAAAAGGCTCTCATATAATTGAAATGAGATGCGTTGAGGGTGAGCCGACTCGCTCCTTCACTGTGCATGAAGAGAGATATGAGCGGTTATGAAGCTACAGACAGGAAATCAGCTTTCGACTTTCTGAAGCCAGCTCAGTCTGTCCTGCAGATTTTCGACAACGCTTTTGGATATAAGATAACAGGCAAAGATAATGCTGTCATCTGCAATACTATAATAGCATTTCAGTCCTTCTTTCCTTCGGTTGACAATTCCATTGTCGTGCATGAGGGCCAGATGTTTTGAAACATTGGCCTGGCTTGCATTGATCTGGTTGACAATTTCCTGAACAGTTCTTTCTCTTTCGCAAAGCGTCCGGAGTATCCTAAGGCGCATTGGTTCAGAGAGCAGTTTAAAACGATTGGCAACTGCTGTCAGCATCTCTTCAGGCATTTTGAGGTTCCACTTTTTTACCTCTTCTTCGTCAATAATAATATTTTGGCCCATCGCTTAAGAGTTAATTCAGTGCTTAAAAGCACTGCATTTAAAGGGGGAATTCATTCTTGTGGTGGTTATATAGTTATTTATTCATACAAATCAAACACAAAAAATTTTTTTTTCCGGAAAGAAATTATTGCCCTCACTTTTGCGAAGAGCTTGAGTTTTTCCCGGTTAATCAGAGTGGTGTGTCGCTAAGCTTCAGAATGGAATTAACCAGGGATTGAGGTGCCTTGAATCTGATGATTTTTTCCCTGATAATGCTTTTTGTTTTTTGAGCTTCTTTGAATTCACGAAAGCAGGTGGGACACGTCTGAATGTGTTTTTCAAAACCCTCCTGTTCTTCAAGCGTCAGCTCTCCATCGACAGCTGCGCTCATAAGATTCTGGGCTTGTGTGCAATTCATTGTACTGATTAATTCATGTGTTATGTGAGTATTACGGAGTTTCCCTGTTGTCGGTGTTATACCCGTGTTTTTTTGCAAAATCATTGAGCTTCGTGCGCAAAAGCTTTCTGCCTCTGTAGAGTCTTGATCTTACTGTTCCGATCGGGCTTTCAACCATATTTGCAATTTCTTCGTACGTGAAACCTTCAATATCACATAATTGTATGACTTCCTTAAACTCTTCCGGTAATGAATTTAATGCTTGGTATACTTCATCGTGCATCAGTGACCTGAAATAGCCTGTGTTCAGGTCTTCATTGTCGTTTTGCGTGTCTTTTATCGAATGATAAAAATCTTTTATGAGGTCATAGTCAACTTTGCCTGGCTCACGAGCATTTTTTCTAAATTTGTTGATATAATTGTTTTTAAGGATTTTAAACAGCCACGCTTTGCAGTTTGTTCCCTTCTCAAACGAATCAAAAAATTTATATGCTTTGAGATAGGTTTCCTGTACCAAGTCATTTGCATCATCCGGATTCATCGTAAGATGCAACGCATAGTTGTATAATGCGTTAATGTGCTCAACGGCTTCTTCCTGAAACTCCTGCTGTTTAATTTTTTCTTTTGCAGAAAGCGTGTTTTTGGATTCAGGAACGTTTTTTTTATGCGGGGAACTCGTCATATTCTGAATTCGGTAAAAGTTCTTTGATCAGCTCGTTATCATTATATACTGTTACGTAAAAAGTGAAGCGCTAGTAATATAGTATTATAAGAATCTATTTTAATGAAGCTTAAGGTATAAAACAACAGGGTTATCTCGTAATGGCTTATTCTTCAGATATAATTGTCATCGGTTCAGGTATTGGAGGGCTTACAGCCGCTGCTCTTCTCCAGGAAAGAGGTTTTTCTACGCTTACTTTTGAAAAAAACAGTTATCCCGGTGGCAGCTGCGCAGCCTTCAAGCACAAGGGGTACACATTCGATGCTGGTGCTTCGGTCTTTTATGGTTTTGGAGAAGATAAAAGCAGCGGTACGTTGAACATGCACACTCGGATTTTCAGAAAACTGGGGATTGATGTACCTGTTATTTCCGACCCTGTCCAGATTCATTTCCATATGCCTGATGGATTTGACATACCGGCTTATTATGAGAAGGAGAAGTTTCTTGGGACGCTCATGGAACGTTTTCCCAATGAGAAAGAGGGGATTGTGGCGTTTTACAAAGAGCTTGGATCGGTACATGATATCCTCAGTTCTCTTCCTCCCGGTTCGCTTGAAGATCCTATTCATATTCTCAATGTGGGAAGCCGACATCTGGGAAAAATATTGTCGCTCGCATTGAAGACTTTTCAGTCGATGGGAAAGAGTGCAAGAAAGTATATCAAAGACGAGGAGTTGCTCAAATTTATTGATATGGAGGCATATTCCTGGGCTGTACAGGATGCGGTTTCGACGCCTCTTGTCAATGCAGGGATTTGCCTCGCAGACAGGCATCACGGTGGCATCAACTATCCTGTGGGAGGCGCTGGTGTTATTCCTGCAGCGTTATGTGACGGTATAAAAAAATTCGGGGGTGCTGTTGAATTCGGTTGTGATGTTGAAGAAATTTTACTGCGAAATGGCAGGGCGATAGGGGTAAGGTTGAGTAACGGAGACGTACATACTGCTAAAGCGGTTATATCTAACGCTACTGTATGGGATACGTTCAACCGTCTTGTAAAAGATGCTCGCTACAATGTTTCTGAAACCAAGTTTCTTCGTGCTCCAAGCTGGTTTCAGCTGTATCTCGGCGTTGATGCCGGCGTTATACCTGAAGGGTTTCATATGCATCACATTCTTGTTGATGACTGGGCTCGTTACAACGAGCCGGGCGGTACCATCTATTTTTCTGCGCCATCGGTTCTCGACCCGACAGTGGCTCCCGAGGGAAAGCATGTTGTACATGCTTTTGTCACGGATGAAGTTGATCACTGGAAAACCTATCAGCGGGGTGAAGAAAAGTATAAGCAGGCTAAAGAGCGGTATGGTGCATCGGTGATCAGAAGAACGGAAAAAATTCTTCCGGGCTTATCCGATGCTGTAGAGGTGAAAATATTTGCCACACCATTCACTCATGAGCGATACCTGAATCGTTACAAAGGGTCATATGGCCCTCTGTTATATCCCGGTCAAAATGTTTTGCTGAAACCGCAGAATCGAACAGTAGTAAAGGATCTTTATGCGGTCGGTGACAGTACGTTTCCAGGACAAGGGGTTATCGCGGTTACCTATTCAGGCGTTTCCTGTGCATCTTATATTGCCAGAAAACTGGGGAACCCTCTTTCATATCTATAAACAGAGCAGGTATTATCCGGTGGCAAGCAGCATGTCGATTTCACGACAGGGAAGGTCGGTGATTTGAGCGAGGGATTTCTGTGTTACATACCCTTTGAAGGTATAGGTTCCTTTACGGAGGCTGTGGCTGTTCCAGAGGATTTCCGTGATGGTTTCATGAGCGGTGAGTTTCATCAGGAAAGGTAACAAGGTATTGGTAAGGGCGAAAGATGCTGTTCTTGCGACAGCTGAAGGTATGTTCGGTACACAGTAGTGGGTGACTCCGTGCTTGACAAATATCGGGTTCGTATGGGTTGTATGCCTGCTGGTTGCAAAACAGGCTCCCTGGTCAATTGAAACATCGATGATAACAGAGCCTGGCCGCATTGTTTTTATGATGTTTTCATTGACAACGTGTTTGATGACTTTTTGCTTTGGACTGAGCGCTCCAATCATGACATCGGATATTCTGGCAAGTTCCGAGATATAGTGCTCATTGGATATGGCTGTAACGATGTGGCGGTTGAAGAATGCTTCGAAACGTCTGAGCCGGTTGATCTCCTTGTCAATGACTGTAACTTGAGCACCAAGCCCGAGTGCATCCTGGGCAGCGAAGAGGCCTACTGTTCCTGCGCCGATAATAGTAATATGCGCTGGAGGAACGCCTGCTATGCCACCAAGCAGAATACCTCTTCCACCATAGCCTGTTTCAAGATATTTCGCTGCTGTCTGTATTGCCAGAGAGCCTGCTATTTCGCTCAGCGTTCTCACGATAGGCAGTTCACCATCCCTTGTTTCAATAAACTCGAACCCGAGGGCGGTAATGTTTTTTTCAAGAAATGAGTTGATGAGTGATTTATTGACAGTTCCTAGATGAAGCGCAGAAATGAGCATTTGGTTGGGCTTGAAGAGAGCGGCTTCTTGGGGTTGGGGAGGCGAAACCTTCACGATAACGTTTGCATTTTCATAAAGAGTTTCTTGTGAATCTGTTATGTACCCACCTGCTTCAGCGTATTCTTCATCAGTGAAATTACTTGCCAAGCCGGCATTTTTTTCAATTAGTACTCGTACACCGTTTTCATTGAGGATCTTGACACCTGCCGGAGAAAGCGAAACCCTGCGTTCATCATTGGCCCTTTCTTTGGGAATTCCCAGAGCGATGTTCATTTTTTTGTCGGGCTTGATGAGCCATCGTTCCAGAGTTTTTATTCCCAGATCGAAGTCGATGCCTTCAAATTCTCCGCTGTACCCCATTATTTATAAGAGATAGAGTTAGTGTTTTGTAATTAGGTTGCGCCGGGCTCCCTGCCGGTGAGCTGTTTTTTTAGAGCCCGAGAGAGGCTTTTTTCAGCCGGGTAATATGCCAGGTTATATCTATTTCCTTCGGACAGGCTTCGACACAGTTGTATGCTGTATAACATTGCCAAATGCCATGATCCGATGCGACTTTTCTGAGCCTTTCCTGTTTTGCCTGATCCCGGGAGTCAAAAATAAACCTGTAGGCTTTCAGAAGTGCGGCTGGCCCAAGATAATCTTCATTTGCCCAGGAGGTCGGACAGGCTTGTGTACAGGCTCCGCAAAGAATACACCGGGTCGATTCTTCAATTATTTCATGTTCTTTCGGGCTTTGCAGGCGTTCTCTGTCAGGTGGTGGTTCATCATTAATCAGGTAAGGCATGATAGCCTGATATTTTTTCCAGAAAGGGTCCGTGTTGACAATGAGATCTTTTTCAACAACTGCTCCAGGGAGGGGTTCAACTTTGATTCTGTTACTTTCCAGGTCTTTAACCAATGTTGAACATGCAAGTCTGTTTTCTCCGTTGATCAGCATGGCATCACTTCCGCAGACACCATGGCCACAGGATTTTCTCAGGGCAAGCGTACTGTCCTGTTCAGACTTGATTTGCAACAATACATCCAGCACCCTTTCATGTGGAGCAGCATCTACGAGAAACTCTTGATAGTAGGGTGAACGGTCTTTTTCAGGATCAAAACGCGAAATTACTACTGAATACTCCATTGTGTGTTGAGTCACAAGACTATTTTTTAGAAGAACTTGCTTTAATATGAACCCTTTCAACGGGAGTATCGTCTTCGCAGGATTTACATGTCGTGCCTGGAAGATGCAGTTTGCCTCCTGATACATTGCAGAGCGTGCTCGATGCACCCTCAAGCAACCCTGTTGCGCCGGCACCTGCCATATTTACAGGGGCCTGGAGAAACGGAAAGGTGTCGAAAACATTTTTGCCGATCAGTTGTGCCGCCGGGCCCAGACCCTTGCCGATATTCTGGATAGAGGTTACGGGATTGAGTTTCCCTTCCCTGACACGACTGAAAATATTGCCGATTCCGGAAGGAAGCTGATTGACGACATTGTAACCGATGGTCTGAGCGTAGGTGACAAAATCGGTAACCTTCAGACCGAGAACTATCCTGCGAAACATTTCCGCTCTGGACAGTATTCGTACAGGACCGTCCTTTATTATTCTTGTCTGGCAGGCCAGCCTTCCTCCCGCGTCAGTGAGTTTATCGGATATGAAGGCTTTTTCAACATCACTTCGTTCCGACAGGTGGTCCATCCCTTCCTGCACATAAACAAAACAACTTTGGCAAACACCACTTCCGCCACATATGTAACCGATATGGCATTTGTTTTGCTTGGCTACGTCAAGGAGTATGTCTCCCGGTTGTGCTTCACATGGCATGTCATTGATGTGGATACGCATGGT
This sequence comes from Prosthecochloris marina, assembly GCF_003182595.1. Taxonomy (NCBI): domain Bacteria; kingdom Pseudomonadati; phylum Chlorobiota; class Chlorobiia; order Chlorobiales; family Chlorobiaceae; genus Prosthecochloris; species Prosthecochloris marina. The sequence continues at coordinate 27,269 of NZ_PDNZ01000007.1, read as the reverse complement.
TCTGGATATTTGTTGTTTTTTTTCCTTGCTTCAGGTTAAACATCATCCTTTACAAATATAAGTATTTTTTATGCAACGGTAGGGGGGGCGGTTTATCGGCCCAAGATGTTGCCATGCCGGGCGATGCTCCGGTATCAGTTAACCGGAGCATGTTTCTGGAGTTTCAAGGATTCATGAATTTCGGGAGAAGTTTTATGCGCACCCTCAGCAGTCTGGCCCTTTTTTCCATTACTTCTATGTTCAGAGGTATCAGCATACTCCCTTGTAAATGTTTTCGGTTTTACCTTCCAGTCCAGAGTGCCTTGAATCGCCATGCCAACCAGCTCGAAGGCACCGGCTATTGCTCCGGCAATATCGGTGACAAGCTGCCACGCATCCAGCTTGCCTTCGGAAAACCTGCGGGCCTGCATCACTATGGTTTCGGGGAACTTGATCAGGGATTCCCATCCCATTTTTGCTTGATAAGGAACAAGCTCAAGCGGTTTTTCCTCAAATGTTTTCTTAACCTCTTCGACTGTCGTCAAAAGCTTTACGGTTCCCAGTTTGTCGAGAGTTGTCAAACATGCCACCCTTATTCCTTCTTTGATCAGGCTATCAGAAAGCATCGCTTTTTCTCTGTCGTTCAAAGGAGAAAGCAGGTGCATTCCTTCGGTCACCTTCACATAACAGGTCTGGCATATTCCATTACCGCCACAGAAGTAGCCTATATGCGTGTGATTATTACGGGCAATGTCTATAAGGCGTTCGCCTGTTTTCGCTTCAAATTTTTTGTCATTTATATATACAAACATGGTTATATGATTTATTGTTTATGTACGAAAAGTCTTTTCAATGCTAACCTTTATTGCTTCTTTAAAAGTTGCTTAAATAAGACTTTTTTTGTCTTGTTTGGCTGTGCAAAGGTGCTGACCTGCAATGGTGGCTTCAGGCATGATTGAGCTTTTTAAGAAGAGAACGATACTGTTCCATCAGTACGGCAGGCTCAGCAGGGTAATCAGGTGGATTATGGAGGAGAAGTTTCATTTTTTTACCCTGTTGAAAACGGGGTGTGTATTTCTGCATCCATTCGGACTGCAGGGAAGCGATGAGTTCCTGAAAAAAATGACGATTGTAAAATTCCGCGTTGTTTTCCCCAGGAAGGATGATTGAAAGTGTTTGTGGCTGGATATCGACTTTTGACAGACCGATAGCTGAACAAAGGTTTTTAAGTTTCGCAACGCCTATCAGGTTTTCAACATCTTCCGGAAGAGGTCCGAACCGGTCACGCAGTTCATCCCTGATCGAGTCGATAGCGTTATCTGTCTGGCTTTTGGAGATTTTTTCATAAAAGGAAAACCGTTCCTGTGTAGCCGATATATAATATTCGGGTATCAGGGCGTCGAAATAAAACCCCATGTCGGTGTTGCCTTCCATCTGGACCGGTTGTGACTCGTTCGGGGTGAAAAGCTGGCTGAATTCACCTGATTTCAGTTCTGATACGGCTTCTTCAAGCAGTTTCTGGTAAAGGTCGAAGCCAAGTTCATGAATCGCTCCCGACTGTTCTGCACCAAGAAGGTTTCCGGCGCCTCGTATATCCAGGTCTCTCATTGCGATATTGAAACCTGAACCAAGCTCGGTAAAGCTTTCGATCACGGCAAGCCTTTCCATGGCTTCTCTTTTAAGGGTGTCGGCAGAAGGGATGATAAGGTAGCTGTAAGCCTTTCTTTCGCTTCGTCCTACACGTCCTCTGAGCTGATAGAGGTCGGAAAGACCGAACATGTCCGCTCTGTTGATAATAATCGTGTTCGCATTCGAAATATCGAGCCCCGAGCCGATGATAGAGGTGGAAATGAGAACATCAAGCTCATGGTTGATAAACCGCATCATGACGTTTTCAAGTTCTGCAGTTGGCATTTGACCGTGTGCAATGGCGGTTTTTGCTTCCGGAATGAGTTCGTGAAGCGTATTTCGAACCTGATCGAGTCCTGAGATGCGGTTATGCAGGAAAAAAACCTGACCCTGGCGGTTGATTTCGTGTTGTATCGCTTCTCGGATAGTGTCGGGATTGAACTGTGTAATGACTGTTTCAACAGGTTGACGATTTCTGGGAGGTGTCGATACTATGGAAAGGTCTCTTGCTCCGAGCATCGAGAACTGCAAGGTTCTCGGGATCGGCGTTGCAGACATGGTGAGCGTATCCACTCCAGGAAAAGATTGGCGCAGCTTCTCTTTAACCGCGACTCCGAAATGTTGTTCTTCATCGATGATGAGAAGGCCGAGATCTTGAAACAGAACGTCTTTTGAAACCAGCCGATGTGTACCGATAACTATATCTACAAGCCCTCGAGAAATTTTTTCGACGAGTTCTTTTTGTTCTTTTCGGCTGACGAACCTGCTGAGGACCGCTATATTGACCGGGAAGTTTTCAAATCTTCGTTTGAACGTTTCGGCATGCTGGTGGGTAAGGATGGTTGTAGGTGTGAGAACGGCGACTTGCTTTTTTGATTCGACAGCTTTGAATGCGGCTCGCATTGCTATTTCTGTTTTACCGAAACCGGCATCGCCACAGATCAAGCGATCCATTGGTGACTGGGAGCGCATGTCGTTCTTGACTTCCTCGATTGTTTTTAACTGATCGATGGTTTCGTCGAAAATGAACGATGCTTCGAACTCTCTTTGAAATATAGAATCCTGTCCAAATGCAAAACCCGGTGTCATTTTTCGCTTTGCATAGAGCTTTATAAGCTTGGAGGCAATATCCTTGAGACGTTTTTTTACCTTTTCTTTTTTGGCTTTCCACTTTGGACTTCCAAGTTTTGAAAGCGTCGGCATGGAGCCTTCGGAGGCGTTGTATTTCGAGATGAGGCGGATGTTCTGTACGTTGACGTAGAGTTCGTCACCGCCCTGATATTCTATCAAAACGCTTTCCTGTTCGGAATTACCTACTTCAATGGTCTCAAGAGCCTTGAAAACGCCAATTCCATAATCTTCATGGACGATGTAGTCTCCTACCTTGAGTGTCTGCAGGTCTTTGAGAGAGATCCCTTTGAAGGCTCTTTTCTTGTGGGATTTATGGGTATGGAGTTTACCGAAAATATCGGATTCCGTATAGACGTCAAGGCCGTTGAAGACAAAGCCGGAATGCAGGTTCAAGGCTACCCAGTTGAACTCAACCGGTATTGTTCTTCTGATGTCCCGGGCTTCTTCGGAAACGAATTCTACAAGTTCCTCGATTTCCTTCTTTGAACGACCGACGAAGACGGTATGTCGCTTGTCGGGCTTTTCCCGGTTGAGTTCCCTCGCGAACAGTTTGAAATTTGCGTTCAGCTTTGTCTGTGCCTCGGAATGAAAATCAAGCGTTTGTTTTTCAAGACGGTTTATACAGAGACAGGGAAAACCTTCCAGTTTTTTTTCAACAGCGGCTTTCTTTTCGAAAGCGTTGAAGGAGACAATGTCATCGATCAGGATAACAGTTTCCGGGGGCAGGTAATCCAGAAGGCACCAGGAGGGGCCTTTATCGTCATCATGGTGCTTTTCGGAAAAAAAATTACCTGTCAGAACGACGGCGTCGAGTTGGGCACCCGATAGCTGACTGTTGGTATCAAACGAGCGGATCGAAGTGACGGTGTCTCCGAAGAACTCCATTCTGACTGGTTCACGCGATCCGAAAGGAAATATGTCGACGATCGAGCCGCGCGTTGAGAATTGCCCTTCTTCTTCAACGAACTCCATTCTGTTATAACCATTTTCAGCAAGAAAATCCGTCAACGTGGTATAGCCGGCCTCTTGATCTTTTTCAAGACGAAAAAGCCTCTTTTCCGAGCCTTCGGGGTTTTGTAGCGGAGTCACCACATCATCAAAGTCGGCAAGAAGAACAGCTGCGCGGTTTTCGGAGAGGGCGCCAAGTGCTGCCGGAAGTTCGTCCGAGACGGTGTGAACCGTTGCAGGACCTAGAAGGCCGGGCAGGTCGTTATCATAGATATCGAAGGATGCCTGGGAACCTATGATGAGAAGAGGAACTCCGGTATCATTGAACAACTGTGCTGCAAGCAGAGAAGAGAGGGAACCCTGAAGACCCGAAAGGTTCAGGGTCGGTGAGGCTGTATTCGTGTGTTCCGGAAAGTTGAATTTCTGTTTGATGTCGGCATAGGTGGGATGCATGCCGAGAGCGTTCAGCAGGTAAAAGGTTTTTCTTCTGGTGACTGATGCGTTCGCATTTTTTTGCCTGTCCCGGTCTGCCGGGTTTTCATGAGAGTCTTGCATAACCTGTTTGTCCCTGAACTAAGAGGAAAAGTACTGATAATGTATTTTACTTTACTCGCGATTTATTACTGAAACTGAGTCTGTGGACCGCTTAATTATGCAAAAATATATTGAGTATTTACCTGTACCCGACCTTTTTTTATCAGTCCCTTTCTTTCCTCCAACTTACTATCAGGCTCCCTCCTCGAGGTTTTGGCTTAATTGCCGAATATTTGCGTATATATATTCAATGCCTTTATTCAACTTAACAGACATGCTTTATGTACAGAATGGTTCTCGTTTTAGTCCTGGCTTTGGGCATTGCTGTACCGGTGTATGCAGGTAACAAAGTTACTCGTAAAGTCGATGACTTTACCGGTCTTGAGATGGTGACATTCAAGAAGCCATTGAAGTTTTTACGAACAAAGGGTGTTTCCGTTGCAACAGCGTGGCTTACACCGGAAGTTGCTAAGAAGCCTGACGGTTCTATAGACTGGATGAGGTTTCATTTCAAAAGAGATGATTACGATTCTGCGCTGGGAATATCAAAGGCTTCAGGTAGTACTTTGAAGCTAAAACTGAACAATAATGAAGTGATTGAGTTCCAAGCTATAAATAACCTTTCCGAGATAGATATTGAGTGGACAAGTGTAGGCCCTAAATATAAAGAATATGCTATTTTTGATCTATCGCCTCATCAGTTAAGAGCTATAGCTGAAGCTTCTGAGATAAGGGGGCGAGTAAGTGGAAGGAACGGTATGTATGTTAATATTCCGCATAAACATTTTATGATTCATCAGGACTGGTTGGAGGAGATGAGGGGGTTTTATAATGCGGTTTTTAGCGCGGTCCCAACTCAAGCAGCGCAGCCATGATGAGGCGCTGTCCGATAGCTTGGGTTTTTAGTTTGCTAAAATCCTGATGCCGCACCCTCTTTTGCTTGTTGCTTTTTATATTCTGCTTTCTGTTTTTCTACTTCAATCGAGTACAGGAAAAGTGTGCCGACTTTTGAGAATTCGTTGTATTCCAGGGATATTACAGTTTTTCCCTTGGAAAACGACCCCCAAAGGTAATCTTCTATAAATCTGTTGCGTTGATATCCCTTTCCAAACTTTTCGAATACAACATCTTTAAGCGCAGCCCAATTACTATATCCTTTTGTTTTAATTCCAATACCCGAGAGTTTTCCTTTCCAAAAAAAATATTTGAGTACGGCTAATTCGGCATTTCCTATCTTCATTTCGTCACCGATCCTTTCGTAAGTATGGGTATCACCTTCTGTGTCTATCGCAGTCATGTTGCTTAATGAATTGATGGCCGTACCCCATTTGATGCCACGAAAGCCATCCGGTTCGTTTTTGAAGGCATAGCTTGTTCCTGTCGATAAAATTATCAGTGTTATGAGCATTAAATTGGTGGTGGCAAAAATTTTCTTCTGCACGTTTACCTCCTATGAATTATCGTAGACTTGTTGCTGGAAATGCAGGAATAATAACGGAATTTAGCAAAATTGAAGTAAAATATGTAACCCCGACTGAAATCCGGACTTTTGCATTTACACCGCTTTTCTAACTACCCCCACTTCACCCGACGTGCATTACAGCCCCGGCCCTTTTCCGCTCGATAGATACGCTGTCGCTATTGCTGAGCATGATTCTGCCATTCTCGATTCACGGATGTTTTACCGTTTGTTCTCCTTTGATGAAGCTATTTTGAATATTTTCAGGCAAAGAATTAAACTGCGACAGAATATTTGTACCTTTTCCAGTTCCCAGATTGTTGTTTATTAAGCAGCATGTATAAAGTGGCTTTCGTTGATGGAAAAAATTCTGGAAGTAAAAAACCTCAAGACGTACTATTCGACCGATAACGGAACTGCCAGAGCGGTTGACGGGGTGAGTTTTTCGCTCGGGCGCAACCGGACGCTCGGTATTGTCGGTGAGTCGGGATGCGGGAAGTCCGTTACAGCTCTATCCATCATGCGTCTTGTTCCCATGCCCCCGGGGTATTTTGCCGGAGGAGAAATTTTCTGGAAAGGCAGTGATCTCCTCAAAATTTCCGAAGATGAGATGAGGAAGCTCAGAGGCAATGAGATAGCCATGATCTTTCAGGAACCCATGAGCTCACTCAATCCGGTTTATACCTGTGGCAACCAGATTGTTGAGCAAATTCTTCTCCATCAGGATCTTTCAGGAAAAGAAGCAAAAGGGTTGGCGGTTGAAATGCTTCGTCATGTAGGAATTCCAAACCCTTCTGAGCGCTTCGAGGCCTATCCTCATGAACTGTCAGGGGGGATGCGTCAGCGTGTTATGATTGCCATGGCGTTGTCATGCAATCCGGCTTTGCTTATTGCCGATGAACCGACAACCGCACTCGATGTTACCGTTCAAGCCCAGATTCTTGAACTGATCGGCAAACTTCAGGCCGATACCGGAATGAGCGTTATTCTCATTACGCACGACTTCGGAGTTATAGCAGAGTTGTGTGAAGATGTCTTGGTGATGTATGCCTCAAAAGTTGTTGAAGAAGGAAGGGTTTCGCAGATTTTTTCCGATCCTTTGCATCCCTATACCAAAGGTTTACTGAAGTCGATTCCGAGGATCGGTTCAAAACAACAACGTCTTAACGTTATCGAAGGAAATGTGCCCAGTGCGACGCGTCTTCCCGACGGGTGCAGATTTGCCAATCGCTGTCCTTTGGCAGATGAGCTTTGTCGAAAAGTTGAACCTCAACTTGAGGAATATAACCCTGGACATAAGGCAGCCTGCTGGAAAATTCATGCCTAATCGTATTGAATAGGGTGAATTTTTCACTTTCGTAACATTCTTCGGTGATGTTGCCGGACTGGAAATGGCGGGCTTTTCTGAAATGCCAAGCATAATACCTATATTTCCCCCTGAATTGCATGTATCAGGCTTTTCCAAACCGTCCACTTATGATGCTATGCCCGAGCCATTGATTCTTGTCGTGGAGGATGACCGTAACTTGGCAAAACTTTTGAAATACAATCTTGAAAAAGCCAGTTACAAATGTTTTCTGGCTGAATCGGGGGAAGATGCTCTGCAGTTGCTTGCGGAAAGAGATGTCGATCTCGTTTTGCTTGACATTATGCTTCCTGGTATCGATGGTTTCGAAGTTTGCAGGAGAATACGCCAGCACCAGCTTTTCAGGGATCTCCCTATTGTGATGCTGACTGCAAAAGGAGAAGAGATCGACAAAGTGCTGGGTTTTGAACTTGGCATCGATGATTATGTTGTCAAACCTTTCAGTCCCCGTGAGTTGAATCTCAGAATTCGTGCTATTCTCAAGCGTGACAGAAGAGGAAAGCGGGATACAAGAGAGGTCATGAAATGCGAGGGCCTCGAAGTCGATATTGCCAAACACAGTGTCAAGCTCAATGGCAAGGAAATTACCTTGACACTTATGGAGTTCAAGCTGCTTGCCGTACTTTTAAAAAGAAGAGGGCAGGCTCAGTCACGTGAAACGCTGCTCAGTGATGTATGGGACGTGGATAAGACCATAAACACTCGCACCATTGATACCCATATTACCAGGTTAAGAGAAAAACTCGGTAAAACCGGTAAACTTATCAAAACCGTAAGAGGGCTTGGTTACAAGCTCGAAGACAGCAGAGAGGGCGGTGAAAAAAACTAGCGTTTCTTTTAGACTTGGGCTGGTTTTCGGGGTTATTATTTTTTTTACAGTTGCAATCAGCTACTTCTATCTTGGCGGCCAGCTTCGGTCGCTTTTCTATGATGATTTAAAAAATCAGTTATACAAGAAGCTAAAGCTTAACCGTCAGCTTCTCGAGAGCAGGCCGGTACAGTGGGATGATATTACTGTGTCGGATCAATGGGCTGATGATGTCGGTTCGGCCCTGGAGCTTCGGGTAACGCTTATTTCAATGAATGGCGCGGTGATAGGAGATTCCTATATCGCTCCTGAGCGACTACCTTTTGTTGAAAATCATATGCAGCGGCCTGAGGTGCAACAGGCGCTTGTTGAAGGTGTTGGTGAAGATACCCGCTTCAGTGAGACCGTAAAAGAGGACATGCTGTATATCGCGATAGTGCTTGGTTCCCAGAAACCTTTTGCCGTCCTGCGTTTTGCAAAGCCCTTGAGCCAAATCCGACGGCTTGAGGCTGAAATTCGTAGAGGTGTTGAAGGGGCCTTGTTCTGGTCGCTGTTTTTGTCCTTGATTTTCGGCGCGCTGACGGCTGTTTTTCTTGCAAGTCCACTGCGGCATATTGCGTTGGCCGCCGATAAGCTTGTCCACGGTGATTATTCCACCAAGCTTCAAGTGAAGCGCGGTGATGAAATAGGACAGCTTGCCAGGGCCTTAAACTATATCTCGGATGAGATGAAGCACATGAACCAGCAAGAGGAATGGTTCAAGGCGGTGTTTTCGAGCATTCGAGAAGCGATTATCGTTACTGATTCAAACGGTTTTGTCATGCTTGGAAATCCCGCTGCCTGTAGGTTTTTCAATCTGGATTGCGGACAGATGATAAGGACAGGGGCCGGACGTAAGGTAACCGATGCCCGACTGCTTGATTTATTCGAGCGTATAAAAGTATCTGATTCACCGATTGCCAAAGAAGAGATTACCGTTATGACCGATCGTGGGGAAAGGGTTTTGCAGGTCAGCGCCATGCCGGTGATCAAGGACAATGTTTCTCAGGGAACGGTTTTTGTCCTCAACGATATTACCAGATTGCGTAACCTGGAGCGGGTAAGAAGGGATTTTGTTTCAAGCGTTTCTCATGAGCTTCGTACACCGTTGACCAGTATTACAGGGTACACTGAAACACTTCTCGAAGGAGCTATACACGACCCTGAAAACGCCAAACATTTCTTGCAGATAATTCATCAGGAGAGCGAGCAACTGACTGCACTTATCAATGATGTACTCGATCTTTCGAAAATAGAGTCCGGTCGAATCAACTACAAGTTCAGGTCGGTCAATCTAGGTGATCTCGTTGAAAAAACTCTGAACCTTTTCAGCAGGGCTATTGAAAAGAAGGGTATAGCTTTGCATTTGCATTTTCCCGAGGATCTTCCTTATGTTAACGCCGATAGGGATTATCTTGAGCTTGTGGCTAGAAATCTTGTCGATAATGCCATAAAGTATGTTCCCGAAGATAATGGACAAATCTGGATCAAGGCGTTTGTCGCTGATGATATGGTACGAGTTGATGTGAAGGATAACGGTATCGGAATACCTCAGAAAGATCTCGGAAGAATATTCGAGAGGTTTTACCGTGTTGACAAGGCAAGATCGAGGGCTATCGGGGGAACTGGTCTGGGATTGTCTATTGTCAAACATATTATTCTTGCACACAAAGGAAAGGTCGAAGTTCGTTCTCGGCTGAACCTCGGTTCGTTGTTCAGTTTTACCGTTCCGATTGTTCGTGAAAACCGCAAAACACAATCTAACACATGATAGAATCTGCACTTTCCTATTTGCAGACACATGGACTTACTGAGGGGGAGGCAAAGATAGGTCTTACAATCCTGATGGTTCTGGTCGGTCTGGTTCTCATCGTTATCGTAGAAGTGCTGACTAAAAGAATCTTCTTGAATGCCATTAGTGCATTTGCTTCAAAAACAAAAACCAGATATGATGACCTGTTGGTAAAATACAAGGTTTTTCAATGGTTGGCCCATCTGATTCCTCCTCTTTTGCTCTATAATTTTGCAGTCCCGGTGCTGCAGTTTTATCCTAAAAGCGTTGACGTTGTTCAGTCTCTTGCCTTGGTCTATCTGACAGTCATTTTTGTTTTTGTGATTCTCAGTGCACTCGATGCTCTGCTGGAATATTACAATCAAAGCACCGTTGCCCGGAAGCTGCCTCTCAAAAGCTTTATTCAGGTTATCAAAACTGTTGTCGTGTCGGTTGGAGCCGTGATTGTCATTTCCAACCTGATCGGTCAATCTCCGGTTGTTCTTTTCAGTGGGCTTGGTGCTTTTACTGCCGTTATCATACTGATTTTCAAGGATTCGATCCTCGGTTTTGTGGCAGGTATTCAGTTGACGACAAACAACCTTGTCAAGGTCGGTGACTGGATAGAGATGCCTAAATACGGGGTCGATGGTGATGTTATCGATATTTCCCTTGTAACGGTATCCGTACAGAATTGGGATAAAACCATCAGTACGATTCCGGCCTACGCTCTTATCTCCGAGGGTTTCAAAAACTGGAGAGGGATGGACGAGTCGGGGGGCCGCAGGATCACGCGATCCGTTTTCATTGATATGAAAAGTGTGCGTTTTTGCGATGAGAACATGCTGGAAAAATTCAGCAAAGTTCAGCTTTTGCAATCGTATTTGAGGGAAAAAAAGCTTGAGGTTACTGAATACAATCAACATCACGGCGTTGATACGTCATCACCGGTTAACGGACGCAGGCTGACAAACCTCGGAACGTTCAGGGCTTATCTTGTTGCCTATCTTCGAAATCATCCCAAGATAAATCCCGATATGACTTTTCTTATCCGTCATCTGCAGCCAACCGAAAACGGTATCCCTGTTCAGATCTATGTTTTCAGTAATGACCAGGTTTGGGCAAATTACGAAGCGATACAGGCTGACATTATGGACCATGTTCTGGCTGTCCTGCCGTTTTTCGAGCTCAAGGTTTTTCAGGTTCCTTCAGGCTCCGATATTGCCGACGTTGGGAAGGCTGTACAGCAGGTTTTCACAGAAAACATAGCAAAGCAATCAGCGCATATCGAGCAGAAAGGAAGACAGTAAATGCCTCTGTATCAACGAAGTTGTCCTTTTGATTGTTATTCAGCAGAAGCATTGTAAAATAGCCTGAGCTGTAAGGGCGGTCCCGTCTTTTTCGGGGACTCGCCCGTATGTAAGCCAGCGAAGGTGTCAGTAGTTGATGACTCGAGGCAGCTCTTTGGCTTGGCTAACCCAGTCTGAAACCTGTTTTTCGGTGGGCATTTTCCTGACAAGGTTTTTCACTTCATTGACCTCGACCATTTTTGCATGAAGATTTGCTGCATTACGCTGTGCAAGTTCAGGAACAGTGTCAACACCTGCTTCCTCGAGGAGGTCTGAATACTCCGAGCCGATCCCTTTCACTCTTGACAGGTCGGCGCGGTTTACCCATTGTAGAATCTTATGTTCATCGATACCTGTTTTTTCTGCAAGTGCTTTTCTTCCTTTGCGATCACAGCCTTGCTTTAATAGTTCAGACTGGTTTGGAACCCCGGCGTTTTCGAGTTTTGAACCGAAAGCCTTTCCGATTCCCTCAACATCCGTAATTTTAGCCATGCAAAGCCTCCTTTTAGTTTAAAATTATGGTGTCGGAAGTGGTTTTGCTGTATGGTTGTTTGCTATAACGTAACAATTATGAAGAAAAATGTATACGTTTAGTTATATGGTTTACCAATGATAAGGATACGGTTGTTTTGCTCTTAAAAGTAAATGCTTGCGTCAAGTAGGCGGTTGGTATTCATGGTTTCTTGCATCTTCAATGATTTTCTGGTGGAGTGGGATGTTAATTTGCGGTATACATTCATGGGGGAAAAAATCCGCTTCATACAGTTCATGGTTAATCTGCAATAGCCCGTCGGCTGCAATCACTTTGTATGCGATAACAAGCAGGGAGCCGTACATTTTTGACACACGATGGTATGCACCGATCAACCGGTCTATTTTTCCGAACAATGAGGTCTCTTCAAGCAACTCTCTCAAGCAACCATCCTGAGGTGTTTCGCCGGATTCAAGAAAGCCGCCGGGCAAAGCCCATTCGTTATATGCCGGCTCATGGGCTCTTCTGACGACCAGCAATTCACCGGACAAGTTTTCTGTATAGGCAACCGTTACCGGAAGGGGATTTTCGTAATGTATCCAGGAGCATGATGGGCAAATTTTTCTTTTCCGGTACTCTATTTCTGCAGTTTTTAGTGGGCTTCCGCAAACGGGACAATAATTATAGGTATTCATAGTATCAGTATTGAAGAATGTTTCTCATAGAAGCAAGATGTCAACAGCTTGAAAGGTCAACTGTTTTCTGATTTTTATCTTGGCTGAAAGCTGCATCATGCAAAGAAACTTTTTGTTGGCACAATTAATTCATATCAGACAGTAATAACTAGATAATCATAAAAGTTCATCTTTATGGCACTGCTTGAACCGGGTATGGAAGCGCCGCTTTTCGAGGCAACTGATCAGGATGGAAAAACAGTTAGACTCAAAGATTATATCGGCAAGAAAGTTGTTCTTTACTTTTACCCGAAAGACGATACTCCGGGGTGCACCAAAGAAGCTTGTGCATTTCGAGACAATTTCCCTAAATTTAAACAGATAGGTGTAGAAGTTCTCGGTGTCAGCATAGATAGTGAAAAGCGCCATAAAAAGTTTGTCGACAAGTATGAGCTGCCTTTTAGGCTGGTGGTGGATGAGGATAAAAAAATCGTCCAGGATTATGGTGTTTGGGGACTTAAAAAATTTATGGGTCGGGAATATATGGGGACGAACCGGGTTACCTACCTCATTGCAGAGAACGGACGTATAGAACACGTCTGGCCGAAGGTAAAGCCAGCAGAGCATGCAGAAGAGTTGATAGAATATATTGAAAATAGCGGGTAAATCATGGTTAACGAGTTTGAACAACTTACAGCAGGTGATCTTGTTATGGCTTCGGCAGTTATGCTCGAGTCAAATTTCAAGCGTACTGTTTTGTTGATGTGTGAACATAATGATCAGGGATCGTTAGGTTTTATTCTTAACCGCCCTATGGAAATAAAGGTAAGTGACGCTATCACCGGTTTTGACGATGTTGATGTTCCGCTTCATATGGGCGGACCTGTACAGGTTGATACAGTTCATTATCTGCATAGCAGAGGGGATGTGATTGACGGTTCCCATGAAGTTTTTCCAGGAGTTTTCTGGGGGGGTGAACAGGAGCAGCTAAGTTACCTGTTGACTTCGGGTGTTGTTTCACCATTCGAAGTTCGTTTTTACCTTGGTTATGCAGGCTGGGCTTCCGGTCAGCTCGAAGCCGAGTTCGAAGAAGGCTCGTGGTATACGACGGCTGCAAAAAAAGATGTTGTCTTCAGCGGCGAGTATGAACGCATGTGGGCAAGAACCGTGCGTTCAAAAGGAGGCGACTATCACTATGCTGCTAATTCGCCGGAGCTGCCTGGTATGAACTGATGGTTTTTTTGATCAGTTATGATAATGTTTCGGACGCAGTTTCTACAGACTTAGGTTCTGCATGAATTGCTCAAAGAGCCTATTACCACCTTGGCATTGCCTTATATGGGTTACAACATTGCGAAGAAGCACTTGCAGGTTTAGAGAGAGCAGTTGCCATCAAGCTAAATTTTCCGGAGGCACTTGTTTTTCAGGGAAGCGTGTTTGATGGTATTACAACGATACCGCTTTTTCGTCAGGCATCAGGGGGTGGCTGGAAACCGGTAATCAGGAGCGTGAGCAAAAGCACTGAACGAAGAGTAACTTGTCAAGAGCAATAAGGTAAAGCGATTACCTGACCCTTGTTCACCATCAATTTCCGAAAACAATCAGAATAATAACTATCAACAAGTATGAAACTATTCCCCAGATGACAACGTTGGTAGCTTTCAGCTTTTTTTTGAACATGGAACTTAATACTGTTTGTTTCCGGTTGTTCTTCTCTGATTAAAGTTATATATATGCCTTATACTACACAAGGTCGTGCTTGTGTTTTGTTCTTTGTTATCGGGGATGACAGGCTTTTGACAGGATAGGTGTGCGATCCGGTTGCACTCCGAGTTTCAGCATGGATGGACTCGTTAAAGAAGTCTATGTAACAATTAGATGCAGACGATCATTCGTATGCAATGGCTGCCTGATTAGCAAAAGTTAATTCAATCAGCCATCATTCGATAAAGGAGGCGCTTACTCTGAGCTTATCGAATGGCATAACCCGCGCTTGAGCCATAGCTCGCGCAAGTAAGCTTCATCTGTTTTTTTTTCGGGAAAGCAGGTGAACACTCTTCCGGAATAGTGTTTCGAACTTTGTCGACGGAGTCGTGAAACATGAATACTTAAACATCGAAGATGAGTGTGGTGGCTGTTTCAAGCAATGTTCTGGACGCGGGTTCGATTCCCGCCATCTCCACTATTTCCCTTTCCGATATCATCCAAGAAAGTCTCAAAACCCCTGTAAAATCAGGGTTTTTTGCTTTTCTGTCGTCCGTTATAGTCTCTCTAAGTGTTTTATAATCCAGACTTTTTCGGTACCATTGAGGGTGCTTTAGTGCCAAAAAGCATCTTTTAACTGGATATCGGTACCTATACGGGTACCTATATCGGTACCAATGCTATATCATGCCGAAACAAGTCATTCCTTTAACAGCAGTTAAGGTGAAAACGGTCAAACCAACAGAGAAGGAGCAAAACCTTTTCGATGGTGGGGGCCTCTATTTACATGTGCGATCAATCAAGTACGGAAAAGATGGTAAACTGCTTCCGGGTTCAAAGTTGTGGAGGTTGAAATATCGATACGGGGGCAAGGCCCGCAAGTTGTCGCTTGGCTCTTATCCGGCAGTGAGTCTTGAAGAGGCAAGGCAAAAGAGGCAGGAGGTCAAAGAGCTTATTGCGAAAGGGATTGATCCGCAGGAGATGCGTCGACAGGCGAAAGCGGAAAAGGTTGTTGATCCACAGGGGGAGATGTTCGGTAAAATTGCAATGGATTGGTACAGGATCGCAGAGACCGGATGGAGTAAGAACCATGCTCGGACGGTGTTATCACGGATCGAGCGGGACGTATTGCCTGCTTTGGGACAAAAGCTGATAGCTGAGATTACAACTCGTGATGTGCTCGATACTTTAAGGCGTGTAGAGGATCGTCAAGCGTATGAGACCGCACATCGTATCAGGACAATCATTGGGCAGATATTTTCGTTTGCTCTTATATCCGGGGTTGATGGGGTTTTGAATAATCCGGCATCCGGGCTGAGTAAGGCGCTCAGGAAGCCTGAGACGAAACATATGGCTGCAATACTTGATCCTGATAAGCTTGGCCAGTTACTTCGAGACATTGATGCATATGCAGGAGTTTATATTACTAAGTGTGCTTTACGGTTGACTCCGATGCTTTTTGTTCGTCCTGGTGAGTTACGTACTGCCGAGTGGCAAAACGTTGATCTGGACGGTGCAAGGTGGCGTATTCCAGCGGCACGTATGAAACTGAAGCGAGATCATGTCGTGCCTCTGGCACGGCAGGCTGTAGAGATTCTTCGTGATCTACATATGTATACCGGTGACGGTAAATATGTGTTCCCCGGCAGGATGGCTTCGAGGGTCATGAGTGGCAACACGGTGAATAGCGCATTGCGGACAATGGGGTGGAGTGGTGAGACGGTTACTGCTCATGGGTTTCGTGCAACGGCTCGGACACTGCTGCATGAAAAACTCGGATTCAGCCCTGATGCGATAGAGGCACAGCTTGCCCATGACGTTCCGGATCGCCTCGGTTCAGCTTATAACCTTACCAAACACCTCGATGAGCGCATCCGCATGATGCAGGCGTGGGCGGATTACCTGGATGGGTTGAAATCATAGATGTGAGGATTTAATGGATTTTCTTGCCTCATATTCTCTTCTTTGTTGCAATTTTACGTATCTTTCACGTAATGCGTTCTCATTAACGGAGCACTTTCTTTTAAAATAAGGAGGAATTCGATCGCCTGCAGTGGGGTAGATTACTCTATGTTGTTTTTAGATGAATCTTATAGTGATCAACGATACGTGTGTGCAAAATCAATGATCTGTGATTGTTTTGATTTGCGTCATTAATAATTGATAGATTTTATGGATAAAGAGCATGTGTACGGATATAGAGCCGTTGCTTTTTTAGATGTACTCGGATTTAGTGATAAATTGGATGAATTTGAGGCTGAAGTATCCGATAGATTTGTCTCGAAGAAAGCTAGTGAATTTATAGGAGTATTTAAGAGCGCTATTGAGTCATTAGATCCTAAAAGGTATGCGTGTTATTTGTTTTCCGATAACATCTGTATAACTACAATTAGTGATGATATTGCGGATTTAAGGGATTTACTTATTGTTGTTTGTGAATTATTTTATCGATTTGCGAAAAAAGGATATTTTTTGAGGGGAGGAATTGATTATGGTCTTTTTATAAATGAAGAATTTATTGCTATTGGTGTGCCATTAAAAAACGCATATAAGATGGAAAATCAGGCCATATATCCGAGAGTGGTCATGAGTGAAAGGTTTATTGAAGAGTTTCAAGGATATAATGAAGGTGGTGAGATAGTATTTGATGAATTTTATGATAAATACTTCATTTTAAATAGCTATGAAGTTAATTATTTAAATGTTTTTCTTTACGTTTTTCAGACTAATAATCGTAAAGATAAAGAGGGCTTTTTTATTGACTATAATACATCAATCTCTAATTGCATCAAGAAAAGTAAAATTGAATCTGTTTTCATAAAGTATAAATGGTTGGCCGATCAGTTTAATATTTTTATAGATTTATATGTTGATTCACTGGTGTTTTTGGATAATGATTTTGATCCGGAATCTGAACATGGGTTTCTTGATTTTGTAATAAAAAAAAGAATAAATTATCATGTCTGATTTAGTGTATATGCCGACATTTCGTTCTCGTCAGCAAGAAAATCTTGTCTTGAAAAGCTTTGATTTTGGTGATCATATTTATCCATTATTAGAAATAATAAAAGAATATGATAGAAAGCCTTCGAATAAATCACAAAAGAAGGCAAATGCTGTATACGGATCATTGATTGATGAGATAAGAGCTAAAAAAGTTTTTGTGGATTTGCCGGTTTATCTCAAAGAGCGTCCCTCAATGAAAAAAGAGGTGTTAAATTTTAGTCGTGAGTTTTGTGCCGATAAAGAAAAAAGAACAAAATTTATTCTATCACTTGCTGATTTAAGTGACCGGATTATTCCGGTTATTTCCTCATATCTGCATAGAACTGGAGAGGCTGATTCTTTAAGGTTTCAATTCGATGCACTTAGTTCTTCTTTTGATTCTATTTGTTTTCGTATGCTTTATAATCACTTTGTTGAGGACTGGGAAGAAGTATCGAAATTAGTAAGGGAAACAGATTATGTGATAATGGATCTTGATGTTATCCCTCCATATGTCAGTCCTGCAATAAAGCGAATTGTGGGTTTATGGGAAGATTTTGACAAATGCATCAAAATAGTTTTGAGAAGTGCAATAAATACCGGAATTCAAAATGTTTCATTGAACCACGGAAAGATTATATATGATGCAGATAATAATCTGCTAGATACATATAAAAGAGATTTTAAGGCTGATGCGCTTGGAGATTATGTTGGAATCAAGAAAGATGACTTGACATCAGGTGGGACCATTAGTCCAGGATTCATCCTCTATGACCCAATAGATAATCAGTATATAGGGTTTAAAGGGAAGGTAAAGAATCTCGCAGAGTTTGAGAACACGATTGTTCCTGATGTTTTAAGCTCAGAATATGTGAGAAGAATGAGGAGTGATCACCGTGGATATATCGATGATAATAATATAGGCTGGGAAACATTGCTCAAGATAAAAGAGGGATTGGTTAGCGGTAGAAGTCAGGCAAAATTTAAAAAAATATCAATGGAGCACTATATATACTGTATGAAAAGAAAGATAGAATGTGGTGTGTTTGATTAATTTGAATATATCAAATCTGGTACTATGTTTTTATTGAAAAAAAACTGTAAGTCTATTGGTAGAATGCTATTCCAGTTATTTAAAATGAACTGCCATTTAACATGATATCTTGCTTTAAGGGCTTCTTTAAATAGTTTATTGATTTCATTATTAGAAAACGAATATAAAATGCTTGGCATATATGTCTGCTTAAAATATTTTTTAAGCTCTTTTTTTGTCAGGATTTGAATTTGTTTTTCAGGATTCAAGCAAGGGCTGATAGTTGCTTTTATATGCTCATATCTTTTTTTGCCATTAAATGTCCAGATTCCGTAGTATTCTGGAATTAGTTTTTTTACAGATTCTAAGTGTTTTTCATCAATGACTATAGTGTTGAATTCAAATAACTCCTTGTAGTTATATATTTGTTTTTCAAGCCTATTGAGTGTATCGATCTTTGATTTTATTTCGAAGCATTTAGTTTGGCCATTTATTGCTAAGAAATCAGCTCTGCAGTTTGTGGTTTTGACTTCAAAGGCTGCAGTGTAGTTTAGGCTTCTAAAGTAATTGGCTAAACGGTATTTGAGGATTTCCTCTCCATGGTAGTGTTTTAATAAATCGGCATTTACCTTTCTATGAAGATCGTACTTTCCATATGATGAGTAAGATGTGTCCTTATAAAAAGCTACGAGCGTGTTTCTTAGCTTTTCGGGATAGTCGAGGGTGTTATATGATCTGGCTAAAACACTGTAATCCATTTTATTAAAGTATTTAGAATTAAAGTGTTAGACTATAATGTAGAAAAAGGAAATGAATATACCACTATTATTTATAATTTACACAAATTACTGCTAATTAAAGATGTTTTTTGTTTAATCATGCACGATGGCAATTATATACCTGACGCCGTTAGGGTATCTGCTTTTGCGGGGGGTTTTGGAAGATGTGTACTCGGTCGGGTGATTATGGTAAGAGGTTTTAAAAATTACACTTAAGAGAAAAACACGGAAGCCTCGATTTTTTGCTGGACTAAACAATACGTAAAATAGATGTATTGTCTTATAGAATAATGGGTTAAGCCCATCCGTACAGGTAAAAAAGCCTTCCATCTTGTATAACTCGTTCGAATTATGTAAGATACAGATGAACAGAATCGGTACATTCAGCACTTTGTCCTTTGACATCACTGATTTTCACACGAGCCATCCATTGTGCTCTGGGAGCCCTTGCCAGACAAGCGTTTCCAGAGGTACCTTTTGATCTAATCGTACTCATGGAGTATTGCGACAAATCGGGTTCTTTCTCGGCGTGCTCTTCGCAGTAAGAACTTTTGATCTAATCGTACTCATTGAGTATATAGGGCCTTGGGAGTTGCAGAGGTAGTTATTCGTTGGTGTGCTCTTGTATTGAAGGAAACTGAAAAGCCCGGTTTATCGCCGGGCTTTTGTGTTTATGGGGGGTTGGAAGGGGGGGATGTTTTTCTTTAAATCTCAAAGTTACGATCTTTTAGCTCTTCACATGCCCCATCTAAACCAGGGAAAAGTGAGCCAGCCGTGATGCCCATGTATCTAAGCTCTTGTATTGCCTTATCACGATTACTGATTGGAATGTCGATAGCTGAAAGATATTGTTTGTTGTTTTCTTTTTCTTTTAAATGAATATAGGCTTCAATGTCATCTATATTCGTGACTGTAGTCGCTGCTTGCTGGGGTATTAATCGCTCGTTATCAATTGCTATGAAGTCAGCAATAGATAAGTGTAGATTTGCTGTCGAAAGCAAGAGCTGTTGTTCATAGTCCGACCTCCATTGATGTTGATCAAAAACAAAAATTCGAACCATTTCATCATCATTAGAATCAGCGGCCATTTTGCTTGTAATTGATCGAAAAGCAAAGAATACCGCTACATATGGGGAATACGTCCAATCTAAAAGTGGTGTTGGATATCCATGATGTTGTACTAGGTTGAAAAAGGCACCATTTTCTTTTGGTATATCCAAATTGAATACATGTTTAGTGCGCGCGCTAAGATGTTTATGCAGAGATGGAATATCCTCATTTACAAACCGTGTAAGATCTGCTCTCCCTGTTCGATGGAACGAAGATCGCAATTTCCACGGTTTATTTTGCCCACGAAAAAGGTATCGCGTACCTTTAAGAAGGCCAATGTCCTGTTTAAAAATATCCCAATCTTTTATGTTTTGTTTTAGGTTAGATGGTTCTTCAGCCTGTGAACGAGGTAATGTGCATTCGCCGTGACCATCAAGACTAGTATTCCATTTTAATGACAAATATTTTTCATCCCAACTTCCAGTTACATCTACGAACTCAGCGATCCTTGCGTTTGGATCAAAAGAATTCTTAATATTATTCCAATCATCGGGGAAGCGAGTGGACGGATTTATAGGGGCTATAGAATAAGTACGAAAACTAAAATCATTTCTTTTGTCTGATGTTTGAATTATTGCAAATACGTTCGGAATATTATCATTGTTATGGATAAGATATACGCATCCTTTAAAGTTGTCATGAAGTTCATCGATATTAATGACGATGAAGCCCTCATATGTACCGCTGAAATGTCCGAGCCATTGTCCTTTCAAGATTTCAATTAAATCTAGGTTAGAAATATGATGTGCAAAACAAAAGAACTTATGAAAACATTGACACAATTATTTAATGCTTTAGAATACAAATTAACGATATCTACCCGGTTTTCCGTATCACCCACGTCACCACCTCCCACCGCTTGAAAATCCATCGGAACCTCGAAAGGTTCGTAGTGCCCGCATAACAGGCATCCTGCAAAGCGGTTACACCATAATATGCGGAAATTTGCGTATATTTATGATATTTTATTAACTAACAAATTTACTGTTATGAGAGTATCATCAATACTGCGAATCACCGTTTTGTTTTGCACATTTCTCTTTGTGATCAGTTGCTCATCTGCGTCAACAGTGAGCAAAGACGGGAAGGCACCTGAGGTTGAACCGAAATACTATAACATAGAATATGTAAAGGTTTTTGCCGGCGCTATTGAGGCGGTTAATGCAATGGAGTGGCAAATCACTTTTGCCGATAAAGAGATCGGTATAATCTCAGCTAAAACTCCGACAAGCCTTTTGACATGGGGCGATGAGATCAGCATAAAAGTCAGAAAACCCGAGAATAACAGAGTTAGGGTTGATGTTTCGGCAGGAACCTCCCGACAGATGATTGACTGGGGGAAAAACAGAGGAAATATCAATAATTTTTACCAACAGCTGGATGATATCCTATTAAAATAGAGAATTAAAACCCGGTTCACCATCGGGCTTTTACCTTTATACAGTTTTTCGAATAACCCAAGTCACCACACCTAACGTTCTGAAGTCCATATCTTCGGTTATCTCTGTCGTCTGGTATTTGTGGTTTTCTGAGTTAAGTGATTCGGTTTTGCCTGAAATCAATAACCTTTTGGCGGTTGGTTCTCCGTTGATTGATGCTATGACTTCTGTACTCTCGATAGGTTCAAAGTGGTGGTTGCTGGGCTTTAGGGTGATTATTTGCCCCAAATATTTGCTGTTTTTGCGTCAAAGACGTGAACTTTGCAGTTGATTTTCTCGGCAACTTGCTCGATATGATTTTTATCTTCATCTGAGTATACACCAATATATATACTCCATAGTCTATCAGGTTTTTTTTGTTTGGCTGCTCTATTAATTGCATCGATGATATGTTCGTCATAGGGGCCAAAACTAAAACCAAAGGTGACTAATGATCCTTTGGCTTTACAGAAGCAATCATAACAATAGGTTAAGTACGGATTATGCTTTATGTGCTTTAACTTTTGCTCTCCATTACCTGCTGTTACGAAGATTGGGTATTCGCCTTTTTCCATCCTAGCACTAATCTTACTAAGAAGATAGTTGTAATTGTCATACTGTTCCTTAATAACTGCGATTCCACTATCAAAAAACGGGAGTGCCCCGTGAAGATAGAATACATTTTGCTCATCACGGTGCTTTCCCCACATAAGTTCTGACCATTCTTGTTCTTCCGACTCCATATATTCCCCAGTATCATTTTCGAGTTCCCTGCCACAACCATCTACATGATTCAATACTTTATTTCGCATCAGTACCCAATACAATAGTAAGTCATAATTCGTGGAAAAGAGATTCCCGCCGGTATTCAAGAAAATGCTAAGAAAGTTTGCACATGCAGTGCTTTGCTTCTTTGGTACCTTAAAAACGTGTTCTGGATGTAATGCTCTGACAGCATCAAGAAGGCTGGTCTTGAGTTTTTTGCTAGCTGTGTCTATTCTTTTCTTGAGTTTGGGATCACCATCAAATGCGCGAAAAAGCGCTGAGAAATGATCTAAGAACTGCATGATCACTTCAAAGTTTCTTGTTTCAATGACTTCTAAAATTTTTGAGAGGTCTTTGTCTTTCAACTTACTGACGAAATCGTGCAATGCATTATACGAAAAGATGCCTGGGTCATAGGCGATGCTAAATCCGTTTCCAAGTAGCAAATGAAAGGAGCGTTTGGGACTGTTCCTTATTGAGTTTAGGACATTGTTGAAGTTCAGAAGATCCATGCAAGGAGATAGATAAGATTATTACACATGCTATTTTTATTGAAATGGGATCAGTGTCTAAGCCGCCTTTCAAATCGCCCCCGCTAACACTTCTAACATTTTGGAATCCACCCTCTTTACCACATTGAGAAGCTCGTAGTGTCCGAATAACAGCCAATCTGCAAAGCTCTTAAGCTCCAATATGCGGAAATTTTACGTATATCTTGGTGTTTGTTTCTCGCATTCTGAAGCAGGTTAATCACTTCAAACGGAATTTTCTCTAAAATTCGTGTTACAGTAAACGGGGCAAGTTCCTCTGAAGCCGAAGTGGTGGCACATCAAGCGCCGGCAGGTCGAGTGGGAAGTGGCTGGGAAAGCAGGTGAAGAGGAAGCGGTCAGGGAGAAAAAGCAGAGGCTCAGGGTTAAGAATCGATCGTTATATAGGCTTAAAAAGCAATGAGTTACCGTCACACGCCTGTGAGTGGTACAGAATATTTACGTTATATTGCAGAAAATCATTTTACTCCTCACTCATTTTTATCTATGAAAAACAAGATTACACTTACAGGTTCGTTAGGTATTGCAGCAGTTGTATTTGCAGTTGGCTTGTTTTCAAGCTGCGAATATGGCCAGAAATCAGAAAACGATAAGGCCGAGCAGGGTGTCGGCGCCGTTGGTATTCAAACCGGGGATGCTACGATCAGGCAACTGGGGGAGATGCTGAAAAAGTCTGAAGATGCCGGCAGTCTGGACAATCTTGCACAATTGCTTCAAAATCAGGGCAAGTATGCAGATGCTGAGCCGCTGTACCGGCATGCGCTGCAGATTCGTGAAAAAGAGTTTGGATCGGAGCATCTCGAGGTGGCCAAAAGTTTGAACAATTTGGCTGTGCTGCTTGTAGACAATGGCAAGTATTCAGAGGCTGAGCAGCAGTACCGCCGCGCGCTGCGGATCCGTGAAAGAATGCTTGGAGTGAATCATCCCGAAGTGGCTGAAACTCTGAACGATATGGCGAAATTGCTTGTAATCCAGTACAAGTATTTGGATGCCGAGCCGCTGATACGCCGCGCGCAGCAGATCTGTGAAAAAGAGCTTGAGCCGGATCATCCCGAAATGGCCGAGAGTCTCAGTAATCTGGCTGAATTGTACTATTTCGATGGTAAGTTTTTTGAGGCTGAGAGGATGTTACGCCGTGCGCTGCAGATCCGTGAAAAAGAGCATGGAGTGGATCACCTCGAACTGTCTGAGAACCTTGACTACCTAGCAGTCTCGCTGATTTACCAGAGAAAGTTTTCGGAAGCCGAACTGCTCGTGAAACGTGCGCTACAGATCCATGAAAAAGAGCCTGGACCGGATCATCCTGAAATGGCCGAAAGCCTGAACACCCTCGCTCTGTTGTTTATGGACCAGTACAAGCGCTCGGAGGGCGAACAGCTGAGCCGACGAGCGTTGTCAATCAGTGAAAAAGCCTTGGGAAAGCAGCATCCTGATATAGCGTTCAACCTTGGCATTCTGGCTTCATCGTTGCAAGCTCAAGGCGACTATGCAAAAGCTGAAACATCATACCGCCGTGCGTTGTCAATCAGCGAAAAAACATTTGGAAAGGAGCACTTTCTTCTCGTGACAGAACTCTACGGTTTGGCTTCATTGTTTCAGGAACAGGGTAAGTATTCCGAAGCCGAAGCGCTATACCGCCGTGCGTTGTCGATCAACGAAAAAGCTTTGGGAAAACAACATCCTTACGTTGCAGCAAGCTTGAACAAGCTGACAGTATTGTATTTCGAGCAAGGCAAGTATGCTGAAGCCGAATCGTTTTTGCAGCATGCACTGCAGATCAGTGAAAAAGCCTTGGGAAAACAGCATCCTGACGTTGCTGCAAGTCTGAGCATGCTGGCTGTATTGAATTACGAGCAAGGCAGGTATGCTGAAGCTGAATCACTTTTTCAGCATGCACTGCAGATCAGTGAAAAAGCTTTGGGGAAATCGCACCCATATACAATCGCAATAAAAAGGATCCATGAAGGTTTCCGCAAGAAGATGAATCGTAATGGATGGCTCAGCTTTCTAGGCCTTGAAAACATCATAAAATGGTTAGGCGAGTTAGGAGTGCAGTAGTGCAGGTCTTGCTTAGAAGCAACATCAAAGGAGTTACCAAGAGCCTCGGTACACTTGAGAAGAAGTATGTTCCGAACGCGATCAGGAACGCGATAAACGAGACGCTCTTCGGGCTGAGAAAGGCACATCCTGAAGAGATGAAGAGCGTGTCCGAAGAGCCCACGACACACCAATTAGCCTGGTTGACAAAGCAAATAAAACAAGTTTGTCCGGTCTGATCAAGCTCAAACGGGCGCAGACATCCTACCTCAGGCTTGAAAGTACGCATATAACCGAAACGAAAGGCAAAACCCGTTCCGAAGCCGGTTCAGCGGGTGCACCACGGCGGTTTGAAAAAGATTTGGAAAAACCTGCTTGACTGACCGACTTACTTCAGTAGCAGGCTGAAGAATTCCCCGTTAACTGTCGCGAAGTCAGGTTTGCAAAGGCTTCTGCGAAACAGCAGAATTCCTGATTCTGTTTTCTGAATTTCAAAAAATCTTCATGACCGGCTCGTATTTTTTGCTTGTGTGCCCGAATATGGTGTAATCACTTTGGTTTTTCCTTTTGAGATAGGTGTTTGTATAAAAAAGATATAAAGTGTCTCGATTTGAGTCGAATATGGAAATGTTATTTATATCAAAATAATACGCTATTTGCTGATTTGTTTTTTTCTTCAGTGTGCAGCAAGCCTTCCTGTTTGATGTTTATCCCTTTTATAAAAATGATATAGCCTTTTTTTCTCCTTGTCTGTCACTTTGCTGACTTGTGTGTTGTGACTTTTTTTTGGCACGATGTTTGCTATGATTGTGGTTGTGCTGAAAAGATTTCTGTAGGTGATGGCCGGGTGTTGAAATGCTTTTTTTGGGCAGTTTCATTTACTCGGGTATGTATCGAAGTGAGAAAAATTGTGCAGATGAAAGAAGGTAATAATTGACGTTTAGGTCAGTTATTATTTTTTTTGCCCGATTCGATGTGTTATTGGTGTGTTGTTTTTGGTTTTATTTTCCTTGTTTTTTTACGCTTGCTGAGTCAGCATCAAGTAATCGCCCAGGTTTAATTTTATTCCGCTTATAATCATGAGTAGCACGTCCAATCCTCCAGTTGTAGCTTCCGTTGTATCAATCACAGGCAAGGCATGGGTTCGTACAAAAGAAGGAAACTTGCGTCTGATCAAGGCAGGTGATTCTGTTCGGGCAGGTGAAGCTATTGTTGTCGATAAAGGGGGCAATGTTGTCCTTGAATATAATGACGGTACTGAGTCTGTGATATCAGGTTCGTGGGTTGCTGCCGGTACAGAGAACCATCCTGGAAAAGAGGGTGAAGGTACTCAGGGTCGCGAAGAAATATTAGCCTTATTGGATTCTGACCCTGTTGCATCAAACAGCAAAAAAGGGCAGGATAACACTTCTTCCGATTCCGACGGTCAGTATCAATACGGGCAAAAAACAAATGAAGCGCCGGAAAACGCCGAAATATCGGATGACCCAAATGGCTTTATTCGTATCGAGCGGATCAGTGAATCCTTTGATGCCCCCAATTATCGTTTTGTGTCACTTACGGGCGAATTCGATCCTTTTCTCGATGGTCGCGCCACGTTAGACCCGCGGCTTGTGGAAGGATTTTCGCCATTGGAAGCCACGGAAGAAAATACGGAATATGGGCTCCGTGAGTATAGAGAGTATTCCGAAGACGAACGTAAAAACGATGTTCCTGTTGCGCAGGACGACACAACGAGCACGGACGAGGATACACCTGTGACGGGCAGTGCGCAGTCGAACGATACACCTTCGGGTGACGGTGGTAATGTGTGGAGTGTGGTCAGTGATCCGTCGCATGGTAGTGTAACGATGTCGAGTGATGGTACGTACACGTACACACCTGATGCGAACTTCAACGGTACCGACACATTTACCTACACGGTGACGGACGCTGATGGTGATGTGTCGACGGCAACGGTGACGGTGACGGTGAATCCGGTTGACGATGTTTTATCTCTGACATCTGACAGCATCGGTGTTTATGAATCCGACCTTGCTGATGGAACGACACCTTCCGGGGACCGCGAAAGTGATAACGGTTCATTTACTATCGAGGCATATGACGGTCTTGCAAGTATAACGGTTCACGGTCAGCTGATTACTGCGGAACAGCTTGCCGATCTTGAAGCAGGCACGATTTCGTCTATTCCGATTACAACTCCTACAACATATGGTACGCTGGTGCTTACGGGTTATACCTCTAATCCTGCAACTGGTGGTGGTGTGGTAGAATATACTTACACATTGAGTGGCAACACGCTGGACCACGGTGTTCAAGGCAATGATACGGTAAGTGAAAATATAGATATTTCCGTAACGGATGATGACGGAGATAGCTCCAGTGCAACCATTACGGTAACAATTGTTGACGACGTTGCGGTTGCGGTTGCCGATACGGACAGTGTGGGTGAAGACAGTTCGTTGAGTGCGAGCGGTAATGTGGTGACGGATAGCGAGTCGAACGGTGATAACGGTGGTGACACGCTTGGAGCGGACAACGCTCCTGTGGATCCGGTGACGGGTGTTGCTGCGGGTAGTGACGCGAGCAGTGCGGTGAGCGGCAATGTCGGGACGAGTGTGACGGGTAGTTACGGAAGTGTTGTGATCAATGCGGACGGTAGTTACACGTATACGCTGGACAACACGAACCCGTTGGTGCAGGGTCTGTCGGATACGGAAAGTCTGACGGA